>NZ_JAVJNG010000100.1:0-318 GCF_038806185.1 Domibacillus sp. 8LH
TTCGAACCCCTGCGCGGTTTGACCCGCCTGTCGGTTTTCAAGACCGATCCCTTCAGCCGGACTTGGGTATTCCTCCGAATTAAATAAGAATTCAAGTGGTGGACCTTGCAGGACTCGAACCTGCGACCGGACGGTTATGAGCCGTCTGCTCTAACCAACTGAGCTAAAGGTCCTCTTATTCACCATGTGTGAATCAAAAATGCATCTTTTACAAAAGGCATTCTCATTATTTAAATATATGGTAGCGGCGGAGGGGATCGAACCCCCGACCTCACGGGTATGAACCGTACGCTCTAGCCAGCTGAGCTACACCGCCAT
>NZ_JAVJNG010000101.1:0-314 GCF_038806185.1 Domibacillus sp. 8LH
TTTGGACCGGGTTTTTCTTGCTTTTGAATGTCGGATGGCCCTTAAAGTCATACGCCGTTGGCGTATAGCCTTCTGCGAATTTTTTAGCGGCTCGTTTTTTTTATTTTTTTTTTGGCTGTTTCTTTTATTTTTTTAATCCTTCGTACTAATATTCGATGCTTGCCTGAAGAGCAATACTGTCAGAACCAGACAACCATTTGAACGTTTCTTGTAGCCCAGGGAGGAGCTTTTTAGCGACTGTTTCTGTATACCGTTTTTTTGTTTTTTCGAAACTCTTGATGTTTTCATTTAATATATAATTGTAGACAAACCGG
>NZ_JAVJNG010000102.1:0-307 GCF_038806185.1 Domibacillus sp. 8LH
CCATTAAAAACACCCCGTGTTTTAATGGAAACAAATGAGCAATCAAACACTTTTTGGAGAGTTTGATCCTGGCTCAGGACGAACGCTGGCGGCGTGCCTAATACATGCAAGTCGAGCGGACAGATGGGAGCTTGCTCCCGGAAGTCAGCGGCGGACGGGTGAGTAACACGTGGGTAACCTGCCTGTAAGACTGGGATAACTCCGGGAAACCGGGGCTAATACCGGATAATATCAAGAGCTGCATGGCTCTTGATTGAAAGGCGGCTTCGGCTGTCACTTACAGATGGACCCGCGGCGCATTAGCTAG
>NZ_JAVJNG010000103.1:0-306 GCF_038806185.1 Domibacillus sp. 8LH
TGGGGAAGTACTCAAGAGGCTGAAGAGGCGCCCCTGCTAAGGGTGTAGGTCGGGTAACCGGCGCGAGGGTTCAAATCCCTCCTTCTCCGCCAGATTTTACTTTTAAGGCCCCTTGGTCAAGCGGTTAAGACACCGCCCTTTCACGGCGGTAACACGGGTTCGAATCCCGTAGGGGTCATCGTCGGGAAGCCGGCTTCACCGGTTTCCCTTCTTTATGTTTAATATTCCATGGTCCGGTAGTTCAGTTGGTTAGAATGCCTGCCTGTCACGCAGGAGGTCGCGGGTTCGAGTCCCGTCCGGACCGCC
>NZ_JAVJNG010000104.1:0-306 GCF_038806185.1 Domibacillus sp. 8LH
GGCTTAGTGCGCCCAAAAATTGGGAAATAGCCTTGAGTAAGACTCACAAACAAAAATTTACAAGAAATAAACTGTAGATTAAAGATAAATTTGACGCTCTAGATGCTCTACTGGTGTTTTTAGAGGTTCCCATATATATATTATACCATACTTCGCAACCGTTTACAAATCTGTAGATTTTAAGAGGCTGGGCAGAAAGTCCAGCCTCGCTTCTCAGAGTTCGTGTCAACATCTCAGCGCAGTGGTTGATTGGCAGATTTGTTCGTGTTTCACACTCCAAATCTGACCTAATCAACTGTGCGGGGG
>NZ_JAVJNG010000105.1:0-304 GCF_038806185.1 Domibacillus sp. 8LH
TTGAAACACTTCATCAAGAAATTGTTTCTTCTTCGCATTATGAACACGAGGATGCTTTAGGAATGTATAAAGATCTTTATTACGTTGGAATACTTCTTTGACTGTGCGGAACTCTTCTACGAATTGTTCTACTACAGTTTTTTCATTCGCAAGTTGAAAAAGAGCATCGGCATATCGCTTGGCTGCTACTGCTTCACTCATAGCTCTTCTCCTACCTCTTTAATGTAGTCATTAATCAGTTTCTCCTGATCCTGAGTACTAATTTCTTTTTCGATTACTTTGCTTGCAATTAATACAGATAAGG
>NZ_JAVJNG010000106.1:0-299 GCF_038806185.1 Domibacillus sp. 8LH
TTATAAGGACGAATCAGATAAAATAGTGTCCTTACTTCAAGATGTTCAGCACTATCGTCCTAATTTTGATATGGATTATGCAGAAGAGCTTGTTGCAAAATTTAAACTGCCCAAAGATAAAGCAGTTAAACACTTTTCAAAAGGAATGCAGTCCGCTCTCAATGTCATCATTGGTCTCACGGGCAGAACACCTATCACAATTTTTGATGAGGTATACCTTGGTATGGATGCCCCATCACGGAATATCTTTTATAAAGAAGTTTTAGCAGATCAGCAAGAGCATCCAAGAATGATTATTC
>NZ_JAVJNG010000107.1:0-291 GCF_038806185.1 Domibacillus sp. 8LH
CTTGAGGCTTTTACTCCTGGCCCCATTACGTTCGTATTGCCAAGTAATGGTCGTTGTGCTGAAAATGTGACTGCAGGACTGGATTCCGTAGGGGTTAGATTGCCTGGTCATCCAATAGCATTGAAATTATTGCAGGAAGCGGCTGTGCCTGTCGCTGCGCCAAGTGCAAACTTATCTGGAAAGCCAAGTCCAACTTCTGCAGATCATGTGTGGTCAGATTTAAATGGAAGAATTGCTGGTGTGCTCGATGGCGGAGCCACAGGGGTTGGATTGGAATCGACAGTACTAGAT
>NZ_JAVJNG010000108.1:0-287 GCF_038806185.1 Domibacillus sp. 8LH
AAATATTATTCCTTCAAAATGATGAAGATGCAAATCATTTTGTTCAATCCGCCTTATTTACTGGCGGATTCATAATACAACATAAGCTTTCTTGCGAAATCAATAGGAATTTACAAAAATATTTTCCTAAAATAATAATTTGCACATTTCAAAATTTCGCAAATCCTTCATTCATTAAACAGAATGATGAATGCCCTCAAAGCAAATACTATGGAGCGGAAGACGGGATTCGAACCCGCGACCCCCACCTTGGCAAGGTGATGTTCTACCACTGAACTACTTCCGCA
>NZ_JAVJNG010000109.1:0-287 GCF_038806185.1 Domibacillus sp. 8LH
CGCTCCAGGGCAGCATCTCGAGCGCGAGAAGCCGGAGGCCGCCGAAGAAATGGGCGGCGAGGAGGAAGACGAGGCCGAATTCGGCCATCTTCACCAGGGGGTTCTGGGTCCAGAGTCCGAAGCTGTCGAAGCCCTCGGGGTCGGTCAGCACCATGGCCAGCATGTAGAAATGCACGGGCAGGAACAGCGCGAGGCCGAGCCCCGAGAGGCGGTGGACGAGATAGGCGAGCCAGAGCGGGTGCGAGCGGTGGGCGAAAGCGATCATGCGAGCGTCACCGCATGAAGGG
>NZ_JAVJNG010000010.1:0-133973 GCF_038806185.1 Domibacillus sp. 8LH
TCCTTTTTATTTCGGAATCATCTTCCATGAGAAAGAACTTGATTTTTGGAAAACCTATAATGAAAAGGCAGGGTGCTACAGCAAGTACCTCCTCTAATATAGATAAACACCGCTTGAATGAAATTCAGGCGGTGTTTTTGTATTTAAATTGCTATTTCCTGTTTTAGAATTGTGAAAGCAAGTCTTCTTATTAGTTAAGTACGGCGCTTTCGATAAATAAGACGTTGAGAATATCACTATGACTGCATTACACACAGCTGTTATGTGTACGAAAACGAAGAAAATCCGCAATCTGGTCGGATTTTACAATGGCATGTTGAAAAAGATGCTTGATCGTTTCGTACTTTAAGGTTGTGTACGTATGCTTGCAGAAGAAGCATAGCTAAACGCACAAAAAAGCCACGGAGGATTCTATGGTCGCAGCTTAAACGAGAATACATGATATGTGGGAACTACGTTTATACAATTACTCGTTGCCGAGCGATATAAATAAAAAAAGGCCGCGGAAAGGTCCGCAGCAAAAAAGTATGTAATAGTGGGTTGAAACTCTGCAAGAGGTGGTAGGGTTGCCACAATTATTGCTCTACCCGCTTTGACACGAAGATAAACCAAATAAATAAAAAAAGGCTGCGGGGTGACTCCGCAGCAATAAACGAGATATAGGGTAGGTGGTTTAAAGTGAAACCTTGTCTCGAGTTACTTACCCGCTGCGAAGAAATATAAACAACAAAGAGAATAATTACGGAATAACGCCGCCGACCTCGTCTATATTGACGCACTGGATAGCCTGGGCTGTAACTATGATGCCGTGATTGGTGAATGGCGTTACATTACTTGTGAAATAGGCGCAGATATTATCGTGCTTGAAACCGAAGCGCTATTTGACAGCCGTAAATTCCGTGAAATGGGCGACATGGGTAAGCTGATGGAAAACCAATTCCAATCGCTCCTAGCGTATATAACCGAGCAGGAACGGAAGAAGATACACCAGCCCCAGCGAGTGCCTTTACTTTTTTATTAGCGCTGCCCCCAGAGTACCTCCTCTGAATATGTCGCATCTGCTGCCCGGAATTTACGCACAACAAAAAAATTTTTTACGACAAGTGTGATATAACAACGAATAACGTAGTAAAGCGTCCTCTTATGTATGAATTTAATATTGCTCGTCTACACTTATCTAAACAGAATAAGGGAGACGATAAATGTGATTAAAGCAGTGAATGTTAAAATGATCGGTGTGCTTATTGTATTTAGTTTAATAATAGCGTTAATCGTGTTTGTCTCTGCGGAAGAGCCGGCGCAAGAATATCCTGGTACGGTAGACGAAGCTTTATCGGAGAAATTTACTCAAACATTTCGGTTAAATTTTGCAAGCAACGATGGCATTGCATTGTTTGACCGAGTTGAAATCGTGCCGAACCAGCATGTCGCAAAGATATATTCGACTATAGCGTCAACAGACGATGATGCAGTGCGCCAATTGGCCGTTAATAAACTTGGCTCGATGGTAGTCAATCATTATTACTATTATGCGGAATATCGTGCTTTTACCGACTTGAATGACGTTCATGTCTACGGGAGTGATGGTAAAAATCTTGGTTATACATTCAGCGATTCGCTTTTGTCGACGGATCAGTAATGACAGGGCAGCCATCGGTTTAACAGTCGTTGGCTTTTTTGTGCGCAATATTTTCTGCTCCGGTCTTATTATCATACTTACTGCCGCCCCGTCTGACTCGGTTGTTGCCGGGGGAACGTTGTGTTGTCCAATTGTCAATGAGCCGCGGTGTGGCGCTGTTTTCGAAAAGTGTTAAATAGAATAACCCCGCCGGACAAAACCGGCCGGGGCTTTTCCTGTGCCTGAGTGATCGCCTTGCTTTCCGCAATTAAATTTATCATGTTACTGCGGTCGATTAATCTCACATTAAGCCGTTCTGCGCAGTTGCTTGCTTCACTCATTAAGTGGTAAGGGTAAGCATCTAGGGTCCAGTAAACAGGACACGCTGTGCCTCTTCACAATGGAGGCTGCAGTAGATTGTATGTGTGGCACTAAATGTTTACCATGAACGGCAGAAAACACTGTACAAATATGATTTTAAGTTTTGCTGCCCAGAATGTTGTTCTTCCATTCAAGAAGGAGAATTGCTTTGGCCAGAATCTTTATTGTCATATTTGTCGAAAAAATCAATCCGTTCTGTAATGCGTGGATGCGATCCGGTAATAAAGTGGATGATGGCCGGTTCATAGCTGGTTGATTTCGCATTTTTCGTCAGTTTTTGAAAAGCACTAATGGCTGCTTCTTTGTCTGCCGTTGTCTCCATCGCATAGCGGTCCGATTCCATTTCATAAAGGCGGCTTTGAAAGTTGCCGATCGGAGAAGCCAGAATGGACATGAGGCTGAAGGAGACCATAAGAAGCGGCAGGACGGCGATATCATGCGGACCGTTAATTCCCCAACGGTGCCCCCACTTTTTGCGCAGCCAGTTAAATAAAAAGAAGGTGGCCAAGGCGGTAAAGAAACCGACGATGATTTGCAGCACGAGCCCATTATAAATATGGTTCATTTTATAATGGGCGATCTCATGCGCCATCACAAATTTGATTTCCTCGATAGTCAGCTCGTTAATCGCCGTATCGCCGAGCACAATCTGCATGTTGCTGCCGAAGCCATTGACAAAGGCGTTAATCGTATTGGTCTGCTTGGACATATTCATTTCTAAAATTTTTGCGTCCCCAATACCGGCTTCATCGGCCAATTGCTGGATTTCCGCTTTGACTTTTTGGTTTTCCAGCGGTTTATAGTCATTGAACAGAGGCGCAATAAATACGGGCGCAATAAACATCAAGAGGATTGTCAGTGGCAGGGACGCCGCCCAGGCAGCAAGCCACCATTTTTTCGGGAATTTTCTGATCGCGAAAAAAAGCAGCCAGACGAGCGGTATGCCTATGACAAGGTCCAAGCCGAAGCTGATGCCGAGATCACTAAACCAGGAAGCAGCGGACTGGCTCGACAGACCATAATTTCGCGACAGCTGATAAAAAAAGAAATCAAGCGGCAAATACAAGAGCGTCAAGAGGGCACTGAAAAAGAAATAATAATAGCCGGTCTGCCAAAAGGATTTGCGAAAGCGTGCAGCTGCCCGGTCACGCAGTTTCACTGAAATCATCATGAAAAACAGCAGGACCACTACATCAAGCGGCGTTTGTAAAAGGAATGTAAAATAATCAATTAAATCTAAATGATGTGCTTCCGCTATCTCTTTTTCCGTCATAAACTGTTTCGGGTCTGCGCTTGTGCCGGCATACTCAGCCGGAACGTAACCCGGCTCAAGATTGAGTAAATACACGCTGATACCTGCCGCATACAAAAGATAAAAAATAAGAAACCCGAGTAAAAATTTTTTCACTAAGCTCTTCCTTTCAACGTCAAAATAAATGCCAGCCAGTCACGGAGGTGCAGCATGCATTCCGTTCATTATATTCGTTTCTTTTCATTTTATATGTTATTTGAAGGCAACGTCTTTAAAAAGAGAGCCGTGCAGAAAACCCTTTCAGCGGGAAGCAAGATGAAAGAATGGCAATGATTTATGTGTTCACCTGCAGGATACAAGAAAGCATCAGCTCTACAGAAAGGATAAGCACAGTATTTTTATTCATTAACATCGGATGGAAATAGAAAGACAACTTTCAAAAATTCCCTGCTTCAAGCTACAAGTATATGCACGTATATGTCAGCGGAAAAGTTTTTTACGCGGAGAAAAGGCGCATATAAAAGCTGCAGGAGTATGCCGCAGCAATAATGGCTACAAGTGTGAAAATTTACTGCCTGTTGCGAAGGAAAAATAAACCGCATACAAAAAGCCGCAGAGGGAGCCGCGGCAAAACAAAAATGTATAGATGTGAAGCTTTTGAGCCATACATTCGTTTCTTTACCCGCCGCCGCAAAATATAAACCAAGATTCTATCATTATCAACATACGAACTATGCGGAGTTAAAAGATGCTGAGACAAGCATCAATAGTGACAAAATAATCAACAAAATTAAAAACACTGCAAAGCGACTGCGTAACCGCCGTCGCAAAAGCCTCAACTGCCATTGCCATCGTCGTAACCGTAACTGTAACCATTTAATATCACTACACCTCTTTTACAGAAAAATAGCAAAGAAACTATTATAAGATATGAACAGGGAAACGCACTGGACCAAGCATTTGTCCCGATTGATAATCTTTTTACGGAAAAGAGAATAATAAATTGCTTTGTTTCATCTGTATGGTAGGATTCTGGTCTCTGACGGACAGTCTTTGAAATATTTTTACGCTGCAGTCTAGTTCGATTTTTACCGGCATGCATGAAGGTCATCGGAAACTTTTTAGGCATGGAAATAACCGGCTTCTTGGCTTCCAATTACGTAATAAATCGTGTGCATCATTGTGTATTTCGCCGGAGCTTATTTTCATCTATTGTTCATACCAGGGAAAACGCCCTTTTTGCTTTGTTTTGGTTCATTTCTTTTGAACCAGGGCTTGTTAAGCCATTAACGGGAGAAGGTGTTTTTGCGTGGGTAAATGTGTATGTGTGCTGTGAAATGAGCCTTGTTGCTGGAGCGGTTTGTAACCGGCGCTTTTCGCTGTATGGGGCAGCGGACTTGGAAACATATAATAAAAGCAAAAAACGAGCTGTTTGCTCTTGTCAATAACCAGTTTTTGTTTGTATTTTTTGTTTTCAAAAGAAAAAAGGGATGTTTGTTGTGGGACATATTCACCTGAATACGTGCATATAATATAAATAGCGGGATGAATAAACTATAAAACCCACAAATTTTTTCTGTACAAAGGCTTATCTTCAAAGGGGATGGGGTATAGAAAGGTATGAGAGAAAAGGAGGAGATGCGAAATGAAAAAACGGTTTTTATCTTTAGTTATTCTTCCGTTCCTGTTGTTTGGTGTTAGCATCCCGGCTCTTGCCTCTGAAGACGAATTAACTGGTACTCCTTATGAAATGCTCGAAAAAGAAGGCATTTCGTTAAAACATTATATTATTACATTCAAATCCCCCAACATTGAAAAAGGCTACTATCGCGCCACTTCCAGCAACGGTGAAACGATTCGTTTTAAACAGTCAGATGTAGAAATTGAATTAAAAGTGGGTGACCGTATCCGTACATACTGGGAAGACGGCGGCTTTAACATCGCAGAGTACGTAAAACCCGAAAAAGTAGTATATACCGTTAAACGGGTATGGTACAAAAACGGAGAAATGAATTATGAAGGTACAAGCGCTCAATCAGGAGATATTCTTTTTACCGATGAAAATGTATATGGCAGCGAAATCATTCCTGGAGACAAAGTAGTGGCTGAATTTGACCAAATGTTTATCGACAACGGCTTAATTGGTGTTTATAAGAAAAAATAAAAAAACGGTCCGTATGGACGGTTTTTTTATTTTGCGCACGTTTTTTTAGTGTGCTGAATATGCAGTTCATCGTATAAATTTAAAAGACGGTCTAATTCCTGGCTGTATTCAATCGCTAAAGGAGAGGTTAGTCCGTTTTCAAAAGCCACATTTAGTAGTTCAGTCCGCTTCGCTTCTATGGCGTCGAGCAGTATTTCTTTGTTCACGGCGGACAACCCTTTCCATTATTATCTAAGGTTTTACACTTTCTAGTATACCCAATCATTTACTTATTTTCAAAAAAATTTGTCGTTTTTGAACTTTTTTCTCCTCCTGCCAATGTTGCCCCTCCGTCCCATACCGTTTCTGTTACAATGAAAAGGAAAGGGTGATCGATTCATGAGTGAGCTGAACGTGTTTTTAGCCTTCGGCGCCGGGTTTCTAAGCTTTATCTCGCCGTGCTGCCTGCCGCTGTATCCTGCCTTTTTATCGTATATTACCGGTATGAGTGTAAATGAATTAAAAAACGATAATGCCATGCTGCAAAGGAGAAGTATGCTGCATACCCTCTTTTTTTTGCTCGGCTTTTCTCTCGTGTTTGTTTTAATCGGCTTTGGCTCTTCTTTTATTGGCCAATTCTTAAAAGAATGGGATGACCTTATTCGTCAGCTTGGCGCCATTTTTATTATCTTTTTTGGCCTGGTGGTCACGGGCATCCTGCAGCCGGGTTTTATGATGTCTGAAAAGAAAGTGACTTTTAAAAACCGGCCCGTTGGATATGCTGGCTCTTCTCTCATTGGCCTTGCGTTTGGCGCGGGCTGGACGCCATGCACGGGTCCCATTCTGCTTGCGGTTATTTATATGGCAGGAGCTAACCCGGACTCTGCTATGTTGTATATGGTATCTTATGCGCTCGGTTTCGCCATTCCTTTTTTTGTTCTTTCTTTTTTTATCGGACGAATGAAATGGATCCGTTTACACAGTGCTAAGATTGTAAAAATCGGCGGTTATGTTATGATAGGAATGGGGATTATTCTCTTTTTTGACTGGATGACACAGATCATTATGATCCTCACGCCGCTGTTTGGCGGATTTACCGGTTTTTAATTTGTATTAAAGGGATGATCAAGATGGATTGGATGGTTGCCATATCGTCTTTAGCAGCTGTCATGATGGGGCTGGGTGCTTTATTTGTTCGTATGAGAGCAGCGAAGAAACCGACTTCAGCCCGAAAAATTATTATGCCTCCGCTTTTTATGAGTACCGGCGCTTTGATGTTTGTATTTCCAATGTTTCGGGTTACACCTCTTGAATTGCTGGAAGCAGCCGCTGTAGGGTGTTTGTTTTCTTTATTGCTCATTAAAACATCGAATTTTGAAATACGCGGTCATGACATTTACTTAAAACGTTCTAAAGCTTTTCCGATTATTTTAATGTCACTGCTTGTGATCCGGATTATTGGAAAGCTTGTACTGTCGACAACGATTGATGTGGGCCAGATTGGCGGCATGTTTTTTATTTTGGCGTTTGCGATGATTTTGCCGTGGCGCCTGTCGATGTATAAAAAATATATGACGCTGAAGCGGCAGCTGCCCGATCAGCCTATACCCATAACCTAAAAAACAGCCTTTGATGACAAGGCTGTTTTTTTATTCAAACAAATGCTGATAGGGAGCAATATCGATATTCATTTCATCAAGTTTCTTGCGTAAAAACTTATGGTCTCTTTTCGGCGTAGCCATAATGTAGCCGCGGATAATCAAGTCGGCCGAAACATGGCGGGCCCTTTCTCTTAAAGCGAGTTCTCCGATTTTGCCGGCAATTTTGTGGCGGGCCACATCCCGAAACAGCTCAGGCACAGGAGAAACTAATTCTTCGAGCATGTTTTTTTCCTCTGTTCCCCATAGTTTCCGTGTTTTATCAACGTAATACTCTTCCCAGTCCATGTCGGAACGGCCATCCTGCTTCGGCATTCGTTTTAAAAACTTGCGAAACATAAAAAAGCCGCCGATGGCAAACAAGCCGACAAGGATCACTGTCCAGGCAACGATAAAGTAAGAAAACCAGCCTTCCAGCATGCCGCAACCCCCATTACATGATTTTCTTTTACTCTATTATAGCAAACAAGAAACGGCTTGTTCATTCTTTTCAAGAACTTGTTCATCTGCTATGATCGGAACATACATACGTAGTAGGAGGAAACCGAAATGAAATTTATTCATACCGCTGACTGGCATCTCGGAAAAATGGTGCACGGCGTATCGATGATCGAGGATCAGCGTTTTATGCTGCAGGAGCTGATTCGTCTGCTGGAGCAGGAGCAGCCGGATGCCCTGGTGATCGCGGGAGATTTGTATGACCGGTCGGTTCCGCCGGCTTCGGCAGTTAATTTGCTGAATGAAACGCTTTTTACGATTAACGTAGAAATGAATATACCGATCGTCGCTATTTCGGGGAACCACGACAGTGCAGACCGGCTGGCATTCGGTTCAACGTGGTTTCGGCAAAACCGCTTTTACCTGGCTGGAAAAATGGAAAAAAACATGTTCTGCCCGGTTATTGAAGGCATTCATTTCCATTGCCTTCCCTATGCGGAGCCGGGTGTAGTTCGGTATTTATACGAAGACGATTCAATTCGCACTCATCATGATGCGATGAAAGTCTTAACCGGGCGTTTAAGCGAAACAATGGATCGGGACGGCATTCACGTGGCGGTGGGTCATGCGTTTGTCACAGGAGGAGAAACAAGTGATTCTGAGCGGATTTTATCAGTCGGCGGAACAGGAAATGTCGGTGCCGAGCTGTTTGCTCCTTTTCACTATACGGCGCTTGGACATCTGCACAATCCGGCGGCCATTCACCACCAGACGGTTCAATATGCAGGGTCACTGCTGAAATATTCGTTTTCAGAAGCGTCCCATACGAAAAGTATCTCCATCGTGGAAATAAACGAAGAAAAGAAGCTTTCCATTACCAAAAAAGCACTGGCACCTATGCGCGATATGAAAATCGTCACGGGCTTTTTTGATGAATTGATGGAAGGAGAAGCTTCAGAGGACTATATCAAGGTACGGTTAAGGGATGAAGGAGCGCTTATTGATCCGATGGCCAAGTTAAAGCATAAATTCCCTCATATTCTCCACCTTGAAAAAGCAGCTGCTTCCCCTCTGTCATTTGAATCTTCTGTTTCTATGAGAGAAAAGCAAAGCGAGCTCGATCTGTTTGCGGAATTTTACGAAGCGATGACGGGGCTCGGTTTTTCAGAAGAGAAAAAAACATATATGACTTCTATATTAGAAGAGGCGAAACAGGAGGAAAATGGATTATGAAGCCTGTGACACTGACAATGACTGCTTTTGGTCCGTATGCAGGCCGGCAGGTGATTGATTTTTCGACGCTCGAAAACCGAAAAATGTTTGTGATTTCCGGCAAAACGGGATCAGGAAAAACAACGATATTTGACGCCATCAGTTTTGCGATGTATGGCAAGCCAAGCGGGGATCATCGAAGTGCTTCGGAAATGCGAAGCCAATTTGCAGATCCAAAACAGCTGACGGAAGTATCGCTTCTATTCGAATTGAAAGGACGGACGTTTTTAATCCGCCGGACCCCTCAGCAGGAAAAGCCAAAAGCACGCGGAGGCGGTATGACAACAGCAGGAGCTACCGCTGAGCTGTATGAAAAAAAAGCGGACGGCACAGAAGTGCTCCTTGCTTCGAATGTACGGGATACAGACGAAAAAATAAATGAATTAGTCGGTCTTGAAGCAAATCAGTTCAGGCAGATTTTAATGATTCCGCAGGGAGAATTTCAAAAGCTGTTAATGGCCGGCAGCCAGGAAAAAGAGAAAATTTTGCAGAAGCTGTTTCAAACTTCTTTCTATAAACGGGTAGAGGATATTTTAAAAGAAAAGTCCGACGCGTTGAAAAAGGAAGCAGGCCGGGCTGCTGACCAGCAAATGGCCCTTTTGAAAAGTCTACCTGCATACTCAAGCACGATGCGCGGGCTGCTCGAAGATGAGCTGATTCAAAGAAAAGCAGTGTTTGATCAGCTTGAGCTCGATCTTCTAGAAATGGACAAGCAGTATAAAAGCTTTCAGGAAAAAGTGCAGCGTTTAAGCGAACGCCGTGATTTTTTGCTGGGAGAACGGGAGCGGGGGCTGTCCCGAAATGCCCAATTTGACCGTTTGGAGCAGGCCCGGCTGGAACAAAAAGAGCTTGATGAACAAAAAGAAGACTTCGACAGATACCGTCAGAAAATAGACGGAGCTGAGCGGGCAGACAAGCTGCAATCCTATGAAATGATGGAAAAGCGGGCCCGCCAGGCTGTGCACACTGCCGAAGGAAGAAAAAGTGAAGCGGAAGCGGAGATGCAAAACACACGGCAGCTGCTTGAAGAAGCGGAAGAACGGCTGAAAGCAGAAGAAAGCCGCCGTCCTGAACGGGATGAATGTACAAAAGAGCTTCAGCATCTTCAGTCGATAAAAGAAGCGGTTTATGCCTATCAAGATGCCGTAGAAAAAGCAGGAGAGACAGAGGGGCGCCTGAAGGAAACAAAACAAGCCGCTGCCGAGTTCATCCGGAAAAACGAAGAGCTGGATGCGGCCGGGAAAAAGATGGAGGCGTCTCAGCAAGCTTTCGATTCTTCAAAAGAAATATACTTGGAATCGGGCTATCGGATTGAGAGATTAACCGCGTTGATTGAACAATTTCAAGAGTTAGCCGATGCCGAAAAAGAAATGGGCGACCTTCAAAAAAGAGAAGAAGCCGCCCAAATCGAAGCGCAGAAAGCAGCCTCGGCCGCGACTGAAGCCATTAAAGAACTGCAGCATAAAAGAGAAGAGTGGCACAGAAGCCAGGCAGCGATGCTGGCCCGCGAATTGAAGGAAGGCGAACCATGCTCCGTGTGCGGCTCCATTCATCATCCTAACCCGGCTGCAGGAGGAGAAGCGCCACTTGGGGAGCAGGCATTGAAGAAAGCGGAGCAGCAAGCAGACCGTCTCAGCCAGGAAAACCGGCAGGCGGAACAAAAGTGGATGGAATCCCGTTTTGCATTAGGGCATGCAGCAGAAAACGTGGACAAGCTAAAAGCAAAGCTTCCATCTGACTTTGGAGCGGAAGAAGCGATAGAGCGTTTGAAAGAAGCCGAGCAAACACGCAGACAAGCTGCCCAGGATCTTCAGCAAAAGCAGAAACTGGAAGGGCAGCTGGATGAGCTGAAAAAACAAAAACAACAGCTTGAAGCCGAATTAGAACAAACGAGACAGCAGGAAATGGCGGATCATACGGCTTTTATTCAAGCGCAGAGTACACGACAGCAGCTTGAACAATCAATTCCTGAGGCGATGCGCAACAGCGGTTACTTTGCCAGAGAGCTTGAGCGTATAGAGCAAAGAGCAGCCGTTTTAGAGCGCCGCTATGAACAGGCAGCAGAAGACGTTCAGCGTGCCCGTACAGCTATGCAGGCAGCCCTGTCTGTTTTGGAGGAACGCCGGCAAACACTTCAGGAAGCAGAAAGGGACTATCGAGAAGTAAGAGCGGCTTTTGAGCAAAAGCGACAGCAGGCTGGTTTTCAGTCCGCCGAACAATATGAGGAAGCGAAGAAATGGCTCGAATCCCTTGCAGAAATGAAAGAAACGGTCCGGCAGTTCGAACAAAAAGAACGCGAGCTTACTTTGCTGATTGAGGAGCTGCAAACCACTCTTCAAGGATATGAGCGGGCAGACATCAGCAAGCTTGAAGAAGAGATTGGAGCGTTAAATGAAGAAGCTGTTCAATGGGCAAATGAGGCTTCTGCCGTCGCTGCTTGTGCAAAAGAATCTCGGCGTATCCGCCAGTCGGTTGAAGAGATAGCGGCACGGATGGCGAAGGCTGAAGAAGCGTACCGTCTTTCTGGCCATTTGTTTGAAGTAACGCACGGAAAAAATGACCTGAAGGTAACGTTTGAACGATATGTACTGGCATCGTTTTTGGAAGATATCTTGACCGCAGCCAACACGAGGCTTTCGGCGATGACAAATGGCCGTTTTTTACTGGAGCGTTTAACCGAGCGGTCAAAAGGAAATGCACAAAGCGGCCTGGATCTTCTCGTGTTTGACCAATATACGGGTGCCAGCCGGCATGTGAAAACACTGTCCGGGGGAGAAAGCTTTAAAGCGGCGCTTGCCCTTGCACTCGGACTGGCGGAAGTGGTCCAAAACTATGCTGGCGGCGTATCGCTTGAAACGATGTTTGTGGACGAAGGATTCGGCACGCTTGATCCGGAATCGCTGGACCAGGCCATTGAAACGTTAATGGATATACAAGCGGACGGCCGCCTGGTCGGCATTATCTCCCACGTGCCAGAGCTGAAAGAGCGGATTGATGCTCGTCTGGAGGTAGGCCAGTCCGATACCGGAAGCAAAGCTGCATTTGTTTTTACAGGAGAAAGCTGAAAACGTTCATAAAGTATTCAAGATCAGGCCGCAGCAGCACATTGAGAAATAAGAAGGTTTCCTCTACGATAAAAGGATAAAAGGTGCTTGGAGGGAGTTATGTGAAAATAGTTCAGTCCATTTTTATTATGGCCGCTGTTGTTTTATTGCTTTGTGCATGCGGCCGTCAGTTTGAAGGCAACATGGATGTGGAAGTCCAAGACTTTACCTACACCAATCAAAATGGTGAACAAGTTGGTTTGGCTGATTTGAAGGGGAAAGTGTGGCTCGCTAATTTTATTTTCACAAACTGTACGACGGTTTGCCCGCCGATGACAAGAAACATGAGCGAGCTGCAGGACCGCTTGAACGAGGAAGGTGTTCAAAATTATGAAATTGTGTCGTTCAGCATTGACCCGTCCCGGGATACACCGCAGGCGTTGAAGAGCTATATTTCACATTACGAAGCGGATGAATCGAACTGGAACCTTTTAACAGGGTATGAAGAGAAAGAGATAAGCACATTTGCAGAGAAAAGCTTTCAAGCCATTGCGCTGCCAGATCCGAAATCAGACCAGTTCATTCATGGAACAAGCTTTTACTTGGTCGATGAAAAAGGAATTGTTGTAAAAAGCTATCCAGGAAATAAACAGGACGGGGAAGAAGTGCCGTTTGACGAAATGGTCCAGGATGTAAAATCGCTTTCCAAACAGTAAACAAAACTAAAAAACTCCGGATTTGGATCCGGAGTTTTTGATTTTAAAAAAAGTATTTTCTAAGATTTACAAAAATTTAATTTTTGTGATATTGAAATGTAATGTCTATCTCGGTAAAATGAACATACAGATAATATCTGAATACGCTAATTAAGGGGTGAATCAGTATGAATTATGGATTGTACAAATTTGGCTCAACAAACAACGTCAAGTGTGAATGTGGTTGGGAAGGACAACGGGCGGAGCTTCGCAGCGCTATGATTGTACTTGAAAAAACAAAGTGCGGATCCATTTTTGATGCCGAAGATGTGTATATTTGCCCGAAATGCGGCGCAAGAAAGTATTAAGTTCCTCTTATTGTCCAGATCCTCTTCGATTTCCAGCCTGTTTTTATTGCTCTCCTTTTTCAACAATAGTCATATACTTCAGCAGGTTCCAGGCATCGGGGCACGTTCCCCGCTGGGCACACCTTAGACAACACTTGTGAAAACCCTTGATCATCAAGGGTTTTTTTCGTTGCGAATAAAACAGCCAGCCCGCAGCTGGCTGTTTAAAAGGTGTTTCTGTCAGAGAGGCAGCCGCTGTTCCTTTAGCCTCCGCTGCTTGTTTTAAAACTTCCATATGCAGGTGTGCGGTGTTTCATTCAAATGCAATCCATCTACCCGATCCAATTGCATCCTCTACGCCGCCCTGCATAACGTCAAGGAATTTTCTGTTTTCATCATACGATAATATACGGAAAAATTGGGAAGAATTTAACCGAAAAGGAATGTAACTACGTTATTTGAGGTGCAGCTGGATGAACAGCCGGTCGGAAAGCAAAAGCCTGAGCCTGCCATTTTCAAAGCCGAACAAACGACCCTGCTTAAGCAGAGCTTGCTTCAATCCAATTTAGGATTTAGACTCCAGTTTATTTTTCATGAATACTAGGGCAGCGTTTGAGCCAGGGGATTCGCCGTCGTAAGTGATGATAAACGTATGAACTGCTCACCAGCTATACTCGCTTCAGAAGATCATTCACCTGCACTGTCAATGATCTTCTGTGCTTCTTCAGAGCTCCTGCCACTTTGAATCGTGTTGCAATCTTCTGTAGTGCTCTGTACATCAGAAAGAGTATCTTCTCCGAGGCCGGGTTGTGCTTTGGTCACACCACCTTGAAACATGAAGTTTGCATTGCCAAACGATGTATCTGCTGAGGTCCATTCATATATAACTGTGTGGAGGTCTGTGTCTGTTTTGACCACTTCGTTATAGGACATGCTTTCCTTGATTGGGCCGGTGTACCTTTTCAATTCCACTTCAATGAATACGATATCGATCTTATAAACTAGCTTTTGTAAATTTTACCGCTGCTTGAGTTATCCGAAACAATAAAGCAAAATTGAAAAACTGTTCCGGCAAGTAAGGATTAGGGTTCTGTTTTTTATCACATCAAAAAATAGGGAATAGTACAGAGAAGTAAACGAGTCGATTAAAAGAGAGGGAGGTCTCAAGGGTGAAACCAATTAAAGACCATTTAAAAGAAAATCTTGATATTCTTTTTGTCGGTTTCAATCCCAGTGTCCGCTCTGGGGAAACGGGGCATCATTTTGCGAATCCGAATAACCGCTTTTGGAAAATTCTTTTTGAAGCGGGATTAACCTCTAGAAAATTTACAGCAATCGAGGACCGTCAATTAGTAGAGTTAGGGTACGGGTTAACAAATATTGTGGCGAGGCCAACGAAAACGGCTGATGAAATTACAAAAGAAGAGTATCAGGAGGGCAGGGTTTTGTTAAGGAAAAAGATAGAACATTATCGGCCTACAATTGTTTGTTTTGTCGGCAAAGGGGTTTATCAGGAATATAGCGGCAGGAAGCAGGTTGCATGGGGCCCCCAGCCTGTTTCTATCGTTCAAGGTACGCTGGACTTCGTGGCGCCTTCTTCCAGTGGCCTGGTAAGGATGAAAATAGAGGAAATCGTCAGTATTTACAAGCAGCTCCTGCCGCTTGTTTCCTCTCTGGAAAAAGGAGAGGGCCGGCGGGAATAGCCGGCTCCCTTTGGCGGCTGGCTATTTCAGGAACACGTGGTTCAATGATTGTACATAGACTATTCTCCTCTTATATCCTCGTTTTCATTTTGAGGCGTTTTTTTGCTCTTGGTATCATTGGTGTTATGTTCCTGAATAAATAAGGGGATGGATTTCATTATAGGCAAAAAAAGCCTGTTTAATTAAAGCGATGAGAATTAATATAATATAAAGGTTTTGTCGTTATTTAAAGAAAGCACTGTGATGTTATGGACGGAGTTGTATTGGAGAATGAAAAGTTACGTTGCGCTAATTGAAAAAACGCTTATACATAACGTAAAAATGAAAAGTAAAAATCCATTCGAACCCATTAAGGTTCTTTACACACCAAAAGAGTGGAAGTGTCTTGGTGTCGGTAACTATGCTGCTGTTTTTCTGCATCATTCAAATAAAGATTGGGTTGTAAAAATCTACGCCAGAAACTTGGAAGGATTAGAAAAAGAAGCGGAGGTTTACCAAAGAATTGGGCACCATCCTGCTTATTCTCAACTAGTCTATAAGGGAGAGAACTTCCTTGTGTTAAAGAGGCTAAAAGGAATTACCCTATACAATGCAGTTGCAATAGGAGTCAGGATACCGGAACAGGTCATCATAGACATCAATAAAGCTTTGGATTATGCTCGAAGTCAAGGGCTGACACCTGTAGATGTACATGGGAAAAATGTGATGATGAATGACGGAAAGGGATATGTGGTAGATGTATCTGATTTCTACAAAGAGCAGGAAGATGAAAAATGGAATGATATCGTCAAAGCTTATTATAAGTTTTACCGGAAGACTTTATATAAATTCCCGGTTAAAATTCCATTATTTGTTTTAGATTTAGTAAGACATTCTTATAGGATCTATACACATATTAAAAAGAAGTCGTTTCATTGAACAATGTGCTTTTGGTTTTATATAATTGTTCCCATAAAAAAGCTGTTCTCCATTTATTCAGATGTTAAATCTAAAATGGCATCTGGCACTGTTTTATGTAATGCAAATAAAGAGTCTAAAGAAAAAGTATGAACCAAATCAACCAAATTGTGGGATCTAGGAAGCGGTTTGGTTAGTGCAAATGAACAAATTTTTGTTGGGTTTATTTGGTCATATGTTTTAGAAATTAGGGAAGAGAAACTAGACCGCATTGTCGATGAAAGATGTCGTCAATAGGCTGAATGAGAAGAAAATGAAAAACTCTTGAACGATAGAAACAACCAGCTGCTTTTTTAAAAGTGGCTTTTTTTTATGTTTGAGACAGTCACTTTACAATAAAGTGGATAGGGCAGGTATTTTGCTTACAGATTTTATTCGTTTGCCGTTAACGTATAAGATGTTTTAACTAAAAAAGAAAACCCAATGATAATCTATAAAATGTAACAATAGTGAGGTGTATATACGTGTTAAAAAAGATTAGTGTTATAAGAGTTTCTGTGACGTTCCTGTTTTATTCATACATGGCCAATTTCATTTCTTCTTTATTTAGCGCTATTAACAAACTGTTTTACCAAAAAACTCGTCACTGGATGCTTTTCTTTCTATTAACTAGTATAGTAACCATGGAGTTTACTAAAAGGGACAGCGAGGAGACAAACATACATGGTAAAACTGGTTTCATGGAACGTGAATGGCATAAGAGCTTGTGTGAGAAAAGGATTTTTGGATTATTTCAATGAAGTAAGCGCTGATATATTTTGCCTTCAAGAAACGAAGCTGCAGGAAGGTCAAATCAACCTTGACCTGGAAGGCTATCATCAATATTGGAATTACGCAGAGAAAAAAGGGTATTCCGGTACAGCTGTTTTTACTAAAATTCCGCCTCTTTCGGTGAAGTATGGGATTGGTGCGAATGAACAAGAATCCGAAGGCAGGGCCATTACCCTCGAGTTTGATAAATTTTTTCTAGTCAATGTTTACACGCCTAATTCCAAAAGGGATCTTTCCCGTCTTGATTATCGTTTAATCTGGGAAGAGGAGGTGCGCGATTACTTAATTGAACTGGATCGTGTAAAACCGGTCATTTATTGTGGAGACTTGAATGTCGCGCACCGGGAGATTGATTTGAAAAACGCTAAGTCTAACAGGGGAAACTCAGGCTTTACGGAAGAGGAGCGGGGCAAGATGACAGCATTGCTGGAAGCGGGCTTTATCGACAGTTTCAGGTATTTTTATCCGGACAGAGAAGGCGCCTATACATGGTGGTCTTATATGAGTAAGGTAAGAGAGAGAAACATCGGCTGGAGAATCGATTATTTTATTGTCTCCGAACGAATGGCCGAATCTCTGTTAAAAGCAGAAATCCATGCTGGTGTTATGGGGAGCGATCATTGTCCAGTGGTATTGGAAATGAAACATTGATGCGGCAGTATGTATCATGAGTAGACTTGGAATGACAGATAGGTAAGCTGTGCGCCGGAAAAACGGGCAGTCAAAAGAGTCAGTTGTTTAAAGTTGAAAAATGGACAAAAGAAAAGGACAAGCTTGCGACTTCGCACAAGAACAAGCTTCCTATTATAGTATTTTAGTGGAGGGAACCTTTTGAAGTCGATATCTAAAAAGAATAAGAAACCTATTTTAATTTTAATGATTATATTACTGTTTATTGCTGGCTTACTCGATATTAAATATGAGGGATTATTCTTTCAGCTATTACCCGATTTTATTCAATCATATTTAGCTGGTTTTTTCTGAATAAGTGCTTTTTTATATCACTTATTAACCATACATTTGAGCTGGTAAATTGGACAGGAAGAAAATGAAGAAAAGTGTTCATCGAGGGTTGATAATAAGACATTTTGAGGTTAAGAAGAAGATAGCCTATGCTCATCACACTAGTACATCACCAAGAGCGTGAATCGTGCAGATCCATACACTCATATATAGACAACCCCCTTGAGCTGTATAGCTTCACTTCAAGGGGGTTTTTCCGTAAGCTGCGTCAAAACTGCCAGCCCAGCCGTATGTACAGCGGATTTGGGGCTGGGCATTGAAATACCGAGGAGTATTTTTAACGGAGTATCGCATTACTGTAAATTGGTTAAGCTATGTCTATGTAAAATTCGCTCAAAGCAGCTCATTGATGAAGAAAGGTAACGCAATGGAGGTTCAAACAAGATGTACTTTTCTTTAATGGTATTAATAGTTCCTTGGATTATTGGAATCATACATCTTCATTCAAAAAACAAAAAAATGATTCCATTGATCGGGCCTTTTACGTCAGTTATTGCCTATCTTATCAATGAGTTTTGGATTTATTTTAGTTTTGGTGAGATATATCCTTTTGCCGTACAGAAAACTTTGCCCGCACTTCCGTTTAATATAGGCATATATCCTATAATAGGGTGCTATTTGATTTTTTTTATAATGAAAAAGGAACATCCATATTTGCTTATTTTTTTCACTGCATTATGTATGACCCTGCTTGAATATATATTAGTTTTTACAGGGCTTATTATCTATAAGAACGGCTGGGATATTTTTTGGACTTATGTGGCTTACTTATCTGCTCTGGCTCTTATCTATTGGTTTTATCTTTATCTTAAAAAGTTAAAGATAATGGAATGACAGCTGTAAACTGAACCCGCCTATTTTTTAGGTCAGTAGAAGAAGCGAGATTCGTCATTAAGACTGGACATTATTCAATTCAGATCATTCACGTTGAAGCATATACATCTACCAGGCATCAGAGCCTGCTTTTCCGGTTTTTTTTACAATTAATCAGGCGGCGATTATAATAAATATAGCCTATTGCACCGGAGGATGGATATGTCAAACGAGAAAACACATTATTTTGCCCACGAGTATGAATCAATTGAAATGCTGGCAGACCGAATCAGTGAAGCGCTTCTTTGCCCGATTACGATCGAAGATGCCAACCACCAGATTATTGCCTACAGCCGACACGAAGGAGAAATTGATCCCGTTCGAATTGCTACCATTATGAGACGAAGAGTACCCGAGCACGTGATAAACAGCTTATGGAAAAGCGGAGCGATCCCGACTCTTTTTGAAACAGAGGAACCTGTTGTGATTCCTGCAATTGGACAAGTTTCTCTTGGCGAGCGGGTGGCCATTTCAGTACGAAAACAGGATAAAGTGATCGGCTTTATCTGGGCCCAGTCAGGTGCTCATTTTTCAGATGAACAGATGGCGATTTTAAAGGAAGCGGCGAAAGCGGTAAGAAACCAGCTTTTGCAGCATGAAAAAAGAAAGCGTGCAGCAGAAGAAAGCCATCAGGAGTTTTTTTGGAAGCTTTTGACCGGGCATTTCGCCACGCGCAATGAAATGGAACAGGCCAACAAAGCATACGGCCTCACCTTGACCGGCAGTTTGCTGGTGATTCTGTTTGATTTCGGCCGTACTATTGACCGTACCCTGGAGCGGCAAATCGATTACCTGACCGAAACCTTGCAACAGCTGGCCAGTATTGCCAGAACCTATGACGGGGAGCAGCTGGTTCTGCTGATCCGGTTTAAAGAACCCGCTGATTTAGAAACGGTCAGCTCCTATATTACTGATTTTACGGCTAAATCAGCGGAACGGCTTGGCCTTTCGCCGGTCGGGGCAGCAGGAACAGCTGTACAAAACCCGCTGCATGTACAGGAAAGCTATCAGGAAGCGCTGCGTGTATTAAAAATGAAACAGATTTTTTCAACCATTACACTGCCCCATTGTTTTGACGAGCTCGGTATTTTTCAATCTATTGAACAGTTTCGTTCCATTCGCCTTGGCAAAAAAAATGCGGTCATTGAAGCGCTTGAAGAATACGACAAAACACATAATGCTAATATGATTGAATCGCTTTATATGTTTTTAGCCCATGACGGCAATATAAACGAAGCGGCGAGTGTGATGCATGTGCACCCCAATACGCTTGCTTACCGGATGAAGCGCATCAGTGAAATTACCGGGTTTAACAGCAAAGATATGAGCGAAAAAACGCTGCTTTATATTGATTTGCTTATCCGGCAGATGAATCATTCTCTCAATTAATCGGCAGAGGCCTGAACGAGGTCAGAACGAATCGAATCAGGTGTGCCGATGACAATTTTCGGTGATTTAGCAGGATCCAGCCATTTCATTAAAACCAGTAAATGCGATTCGCTCAGCGCTAGGCATCCGGCTGTTGGCGTCGATCCTGTCCGCCAGCGGTGAATAAAAATGGCGCTGCCTGCGTTTTTGACGATCGGGTTTTCATTGTAGCGAATGACGATAGCGTGTTTGTATAATTCATGGTTTAAGCGCTCGAATGATTTCCAGCGGGCAGCAGGATCACCCCGGTAATAAATCCATTTGTTGTAGTCTGGTGATTGGGGGTCATCAATCCAATAATGAAACCGGTTTGTGACCGTGTAGCTGCTCCGGACACCTGCTGGTTTTTGGGCATAGCCGAACATTCGGCCAATGTCATAAAAGCCGGTAGGGGTGGCGCCGTTTCCTTCTTGTTTGGAGAAGGATAAGCCATTTTTTCCGGTAACTGCCGGAGAAATCCGTTTTAACTGCCAGTGGCGCCCTGTTTTCTCGTAAAGGCGGATCGTTGCTGTGATCGATTTTGTACTTCCTTCTGCAATGATGACCTGCTTGCTGTTTTTCACATGAGCCAGTGCAGATAAATAAGGGTCTGAAGCCGCCTTTGAAGGCAGGGGAACGATCACAGCAGCCAGAAGCATACATAAACCGGCTGTGAGAATCTTACGCAACTCGATAACCTCCTTGTTTCTTTTATTATATGAAAAAACGGAGCAGACGGACCGTTCCGTCTGCTCCGTGCTTTTATTTTAATCCAGTATTGGCTTTAACGGCTACTTCCGCATATTTGCGCGCATCTGCTTTAGCCGAAACGATTGATCCAATATAGCCTGCGATAAAGCCGGCCGGCACAGAAATGATCGCCGGGTTTGTTAACGGGAATAGAGCGGTTCCTGTTAAAATGGCTGTGCCTTCGGGGCTCCAAATATTCGGGCTTAACGCAACCAGTACAAGGGCGGTCACCAGACCTGTAATCATAGCGCTCAGCGCACCGGTTGTATTAAATCTCTTCCAATAAATTGTGTAAATAATAACAGGAAGGTTTGCGCTTGCGGCAATACAAAAGGCGAGCGAGACAAGAAACGCTACGTTCATCGTCTGGGCACCAAGAGCTAAAATAATTGAAAAAACGGAAACGCCGATTGAAGCAAAACGGGCTGCATTCATTTGCTCTTTTTCAGTGACATTTCCTTTTTTAATAATCTGTCCGTAAATATCGTGGGCAAAAGCAGAGGCACCGGATAGGACGAGGCCGGCTACAACAGCTAAAATCGTTGCAAAAGCAACCGCAGATACAAAGGACATTAACAGATCGCCGCCCAGCGCCTGGGCGAGAAGAGGCGCGGCCATATTACCGGCTGCATTCGCTGCTACAATTTTTTCAGAGCCTACAAAAGCAGCGGCACCAAAGCCAAGGAAAATCGTTAAAATATAAAAGATTCCAACAATCCAGGTAGCATAAACAACGGAACTGCGCGCTGTTTGGGCATCTTTCACGGTGAAAAAGCGCATTAAGATGTGCGGCAGGCCAGCCGTTCCAAACACAAGGGCAATCATCATAGACATCGTATCCAGCCCATTTGTGTATTTTACGCCTGGATTCAAGTACGCTTCACCCGCTGGCGTAAGGGATTTCATATCGGTAAACATTTTCATAATATTAAAATCAAACTTTAGTAAAACAAGAAACGAAATCAAGACCGTACCGATCATCAGAAGAACCGCTTTGATGATTTGCACCCAGCTGGTAGCCGCCATACCGCCCCAAAGCACGTATGTGGTCATCATAATGCCGACAAGCAAAACAGCCACCCAGTAATCAATGCCAAGCAAAAGCTGAATTAATGCACCAGCTCCAACAAGCTGGGCAATCATATAAAAGAGAACAATGGTTAAAGTAGAAATGGCCGCAGTTCCGCGAATTTTCTGCTGATTAAAACGGGCTGTAATCATATCGGCAAGGGTGTATTTGCCTAAGTTGCGAAGCGGTTCAGCTACAATATACAGGACAACGAGATACGCGACCAGATAGCCGATACTGTAAAAAAAGCCATCAAAGCCATTTAAGGCGATGGCACCGGCAATACCAAGAAATGAAGCAGCCGATAAGTAATCACCTGCAATGGCAATGCCATTCTGCCAGCCGGTCAGCCCGCCCCCAGCCGTGTAAAACTCACTGGCGGAGTTTGTCCGCTTGGAAGCCAGATACGTCACATACAGAGTCAGCCCCACAATGGCAACGAAGAAAAAAAGCCCTACCATACTCACGGGCGGTCACTTCCTTTCGTATCGTTGTGGCGGTTTACAATGCTCTCTGCATCGGCATCAAATCCGTTCGCTTTTTTAACATACACCATACAAAGCGTCCAGGTCATAATAAACTGTGCCAGAGCCAGTACCCATACCCATGAAATATCGCCAACCGCCGGTTTATTCAGCACGGTTGAAAAAGAAGTTAAAAGGGGCAATGAAAAATAAAACAGTAAGAAAAAGATGGTAACGGGCAGTAAAAACTTGTTTTTCTTGCGGATCAGTGACTTGAATTCCGGGCTGGCCGCAATTTTCTCATAATCGTAGTTTTTTTGCGGCTGTAAAACGCGTTCTACTTTCTGTTCCATAAAAGCCCTCCCCTAGGCCGTTTTCAATTCTGAAATCGCTTACAAATCAGAATTGTATCTTTATTCTAAAAAAATGGCAGGCAATTAGCAACTATAAAAAGGAAAAAAGATATACTTTTAAAACAACGAGCGCGATAAGAAAGAAAGGGTTTCATTTTCTTTCCATACTTTTTTCGTGTAAAATCAGAAAAAAAGGAGTAAATGGAGCGGATCAACATGACAGAGTTAAAGCCGATCGGCAAAGCGGTAGCAAATGTGACAGGTCCGAAGCTTCGGATGATTCACGCGATTTTGCATTCCATGCAGGCAAAAGAACTGCTGGCATTAAAAGCAAAAAGCCGTTTTTCTAAAGAAGAAACTGCTCCTTATTTTGGAGCCATTGCAGCTGAAATAAAAAAAAGAAATGAGATTCCGGATCAAGTACTTCAGCTTGATGTGTTTCTGGCATTAGCCAAGCTGCTGAAACTGCCGGCTGCACGCTTAAATGAAAGAGAAAAAGTAACCGCGCGCAGTGCGGAAATTGAGAATAAATGGTTTGAAAAAAGAGCGAAAAAAAATAAAGCGGTAGAAGCAAAATTTGAAGCTTCTTTTATTTCCAGCAAGCTTGAATTTATACTTCATTACGAATATGTCCAGTTATTTGAGCGCATTTTAAAAAATGAAAAAGCGGAAGAAGGGAAAGAGTCTCTTCAAGCAAATATCCGCCGTTATTGGGAAGAACTTCCGGATTTTAAAAAAGTGCAGATTTTCGAGCATTTACATATACACCGCAGTGCTTCTTTTGAAGAGATCAAGCAGGGGATCGGCATAGGACCGCTTGTATTCGAAATGGGCATTCGCTCTGGTTTATTCATGTATGGCGAGATCCTTTCTCCGATTCAAAAGGAAGTGCCGCCGGGCTTTCCAAAAGAAATGTGGATTCTTCACCCGGATGCCCTATTTACAACGGAAGCAGCGCTGAAAACATTGTTTTCGGGAAGCTGGCTGCTGCCTGCGGCGATGCTGATTTTGTATACATCAGATGAAAGCGCTCAAGCAAATGATGAATCGGTTCTGTCATCAGAATGGGTTACAAGAGAGTCTGCTTATTTGCTGCTGTTCAGGCAGATTAATGAGTTGAAGCTTGAGCAGCAAAAAGAAGAAAAGCATATTTTGCACATTCAGCAGGAGCTGGCTTTGGCTGAAAGCTCAGAAAAAAGAGCTGAAGCCGTTTACCAAAACTTAAGAGAGCGGCTTATTGTACTGTTGAAAACCGATGCCGCCCGCCCTTTTCTTGGAGATGTGAGCATATCGAATACACGGCTTAGAGAAAAGTTGATTCGGGTAACAGAAAAAATAGATACAAATAGGGAGAAAAAAGGCGTTTTATCTGCTGCCGGCGCCTGGCTGTCAAACACGTACTGGCAGACCGAAAAAAACACGCTCGAGAAAAAGCTGCAAGCATCCTATGAGAAGATGGCAGACGAAGTGATGGAAAAGTATCCATACTATGAAGCAGATTTGATTGCGGAGCTGACAACAGCACGCGCGACGGCAAACGGCTGGCAGTTTGAAAGCAGCCGTCTTCGAAAAGCGGAAGCGGAAGCTTCAAAATCGCTGGCGGACTTGAAAAACGAAGAATTAAAGCTTCGGGAAAAAGCGGCAGAAGCGGCTGCAAAAACACCCGGACTAAAGCAGCTTGATGCAGGATAACCACTTTTAAAAAGCCCTATCACTTGATAGGGCTTTTTTATTTTGGTACGGTAATAGACGTGTCTGAACAAATCAAACCACTGTTTTTCATTCGTTACGCAAAAGAAATGTTTAAGATGGAAGGGGAAATGTATGAAAAAAACATCATCTGTTTTTTGGTGGACAGCTGCTTTAGTATTAGCTGCTGCTATTTTTGGAGCAGCTGCTCCTGAATCCTTTGGCACCATGACGGCCAATGTGAAAAACTTTGTTACTTCCGCATTTGGCTGGTACTACTTAATTACAGTATCCGTTATTGTTGTATTTTGCTTTGTTCTTATCTTTAGTCCAGTAGGCCAGGTTCGTCTGGGACAGCCGGGTGAAAAACCAGAATACTCGACTGGTACATGGTTTGCCATGCTGTTTAGCGCGGGGATGGGCATCGGTCTTGTTTTTTGGGGAGCAGCTGAGCCGATTAGCCATTATGCTATTTCAAGCCCGCTTTCAGAACCAGGAACAGACAGTGCACTGCGTGAATCGCTGCGGTACACTTTTTTCCATTGGGGTCTTCATGCATGGGCTATCTATGCAGTTGTAGCACTAGCACTTGCATATTCTCAGTTTAGAAAAGGAGAACCAGGCTTGATCAGCCGGACACTGAAACCGGTACTCGGAAAGTATGCAGAAGGATGGCTCGGAACCGTTATCGATATTATTGCTGTTTTTGCTACAGTGGTAGGAGTTGCCACAACGCTTGGTTTCGGAGCAGCACAAATCAACGGTGGTCTTTCGTATTTGTTCGGGGTACCTGTTTCATTTACCGTACAGCTTATTATTATTGCAGTGGTAACGGTTTTGTTTATCATTTCGGCTCTGTCTGGCCTTGGAAAAGGAATTAAAATTTTGAGCAACACCAACATGGTTTTGGCCGTTGTTCTTCTCGTGTTAATGCTGATTCTTGGTCCGACGATGTTTATTTTAAATATGTTTACAGATACGATTGGCTCTTATTTGCAAAATATTTTACGAATGAGCTTTCAAATCGCTCCGCTGAATAAACAGCACAACAGCTGGATCAATGGCTGGACGATTTTTTACTGGGCCTGGTGGATTTCCTGGGCACCGTTTGTCGGTGTTTTTATTGCGCGCGTTTCCCGCGGAAGAACAGTACGTGAATTTTTAATTGGTGTTTTGCTGATGCCATCTTTGTTGAGCTTTTTCTGGTTTGCTGTTTTCGGCGCCTCTGCTACGCACTTGCAGATGGAAGGTATTGCAGATTTTACTCATTACGCAACTGAGGAAGTACTGTTTGCAGTATTTAATGAGCTTCCATGGTCACAATTGTTGTCTATCGTCGCTGTTTTGCTTGTCACTACATTTTTTATTACATCGGCCGACTCTGCAACTTTCGTATTGGGTATGCAGACAACGCATGGCTCGTTAACACCTGCGAATAATATAAAAGTCACTTGGGGCATTTTTCAGTCGCTTATCGCAGTGGTTCTTTTATATAGCGGAGGACTTCAAGCTCTTCAAGATGCAGCGATTACCGTGGCATTTCCGTTTTCTATTATTATTATTTTAATGATGATTTCTCTTTATAAGGAATTAGTTATAGAAAGAAAAGAAATGAGGAAAAAAGACGGGCGTTTTCCGCTTAGGTAAATAAAAAACAAATCTCTCTTCTAAGCAGAAGAGAGATTTGTTTTTGCTTGAAGTTTTGTTCGGTCTTTTCTATGATGAGTTAAGCAAGAGCATTTAAGGAGTTTAACGATCATGGCAAAAAAAAGAAGAAGATTGAAAAAACGGGCGTACGGCTGTTTGGCGATTCCATTCTTGCTGGCCGCTTTTCTCTTAATGGCCGTTTTTTCAATAACAGACAAAGCGCCGAAATTTCTGCAGTCTAAGTCGATTCCAGAAGAGTACATGCCGATCTATAAAGCGGCAGCTGAAGAGTATGGAATTCCGTGGGAGCTTCTTGCTGCTCACCACCGTGTAGAAACAAAATTTTCAACGATGGATCCAATGATTTCTCCAGCAGGCGCGGAAGGCCCGATGCAGTTTATGCCGTGTACGTTTGTAGGATGGGAGCATCCGACTTGCAGCGGCCTCGGTAAAGGTGATATCCCGGAAGAGGAAAAAACAGACCCGGCTGTCATTGCAAAATATGGCGGATATGGGGTGGATGCCAATGGAGATGGGAAAGCAGATCCTTTCAATGTGGAAGATGCGATCTACAGTGCTGCCCATTATTTAAGTGAAAACGGTGCTGCCGATGGTGATATGAAACGGGCGATCTTCGCTTATAATCAAAGTGACCAGTATGTATCTGACATTTTATATTATGTTGGTGAATACACAAAAAGAGAACAGTAAAAGCCACCGGATTTCCGGCGGCTTTTTGCTGTTTTTATTTGCTTGTTTTGGCGGTCAATGCTTTGTTTGATAGGGCTGAATAAGTAGTAAGTCTCAAAATCATCGCCCATGACCGTTGCAGAAGCGGTTATGAGGATTGCAGTTGGTACGGTCATCATTGGTTCGTTAGCGTTAAAAACAGAATGGCAGGCGCTTTATGGCGGCACGTTATTTATTAACGGATCCCTGTATAACCTAGGAGAAGGATTAGAGTATAAGTTAGTTATGTTCTCTCATGGTCTCTAGCTCCGACCAAAAATAGACGCAATTCTGAGGGGGTAAGGGGTTCACGGTCACGTTCTCAAATTGTTTGAACTTGATTAGGTTTGCAGACAAATAAAGTTTTTTAAGAATGTACGTTCCTTTATAGTGTAAAATAAAAAACCTGTCTCAGAAAGGGACAGGCTGGTTGAGAAAGAAATTTTTAACTTCTATCACAAAAGCAGCCACCTTTATTACGTTTATATTTATCATCATACGCTAGGTGGCTTTTTTTATACCGTCTGGTTGCTTTTTTTGAGGCTCAATGCATGTTCATGAATATTTTTTTGCTAGAGTCGACTTAGCTGCGGTTTGGTCAACCGCACTGATTAATTTAGTTATGACTATAAAATTCATCTTCGAAATAAAAAGTTAGTGGATACTCTTTCACGGTATAAGAGTATTGCTTCATATTTTGTACATAATGCCATTTATTTATGGTTACTAATTCATCCGTTGTTTTTATTTTCACTATCTCTCCAGTATTATACTTGTTTCTGCCTGCCATCCTTTTACACCTCTTTTTTCAAAATAAATAAACATGTTTAATACTGCTTATTTATCGCCATTTGCTTTTTCAACTATTCGTATTCCAATTAATAATTGTGTGGTTTGGTCCTTTAGAAAACGGATATCCTCTAATTCCGGGTCTAAGTAAGAAATCTCAACTTTGCATTCAGGATTTCGTTGTTCATGGTTTTGTGTAATTTGTTCAATTTTATGATCCAGCTCTTTTTGGTTATTGGCGAAAGTGAGTCTAGTCATTGTTTTCATTTACAAACGCTCCTTTTAAATCTATTTTTAGACAAAAGGTGACACCTTTCCTCCAAGCCACTTTTAGAAATTTTGTCCATAGGATAAATCCTCAATCTTAATATTACCACTGTTTGCAAGTTTAATCTTTGTTAGGTATCTTTCCGGTTTAAAAACAGCACTTTATTATTCGGAGGTATACTTAATTATTTTGTATAAATTATGATGAATTATTTGTGTGAAGCAACATACTTCTATCTTCAAAGTTTTCATTTCCGAAGGGGGATAGCGTGCCAAGCACCATTATGTTTTTTAAGATGAAACGTCACTATTGATTATAAAGATATAGATCAGGCAAAGTTACTGTAGTCTCAAGACGAATTGATTGAGGAATCTCCCATAGAGCAAGACGCCCTTCCGCGAAAGCATACTCAACATTAAACAGCGCTACAGCTTTACTGGTGGCCAACCGTTTAAAGCCGGCATGCAGAAGTGAAGGGCAACCCAGTTTGCTTATCGGGATTTGATTTTAGGACTAAATCTTTTTTGTGCTTAAATGCGATCTTTGCAAGTTTTTAGTCAGTTCTCTTTTTTTCTTTTACTTATAACTTAAATTGTGGATAATCTCCCAAGCATGTCTAGCATTTTTTCATATTCTAATGGTGTAAGACAATAAAAAATGAAAGGAGAGTATGATATGTGCTCTAACTGCAGTAACCGCGACCGGAGAAGTCGGCGTGAACGGATGGAAGACGAGCTTAAACGGATGGAAGATGATCTTCGAGAGATGAAAGAAGATATTCGAGAGATGAAAAGAAAGCTGAAAATGATGGAAAGAGAATTTTGTGAAAGATAAGTGTAAAATGTCTTTTTAAAAAGCTATAGAGCTGCTTTCATTATGAAGCAGGCTGCACCGGTTACTCTTTTTTATTTAATTAAATTTTATGTGAAAATAAATTTAAATTGTTTTTCGTCAACTAGAGGGTGCGATAGTTAACGAAGGATGTGATTGACTCAATTAAATTGCAGCTATTATTAAACCCTGCCAGTTGGCTGGGTTTAATTAGTTTCTTCCACAGTTAAGGGATTCAAAGAAAGGCCATATTTTGACGGAACTCTTAAAATAAGCATTGTCGCAACGGTCGCTTTTGATACCAGGATACTCTCTAAAGTTTTAAACCGCGGTTAAATCGATTTTCTGTTTGGTTTGCATGAGATTACCTCGCTTGAGCAGCGATTTCACAGAATCAGATATGTTTGATGCAGGAAAATATCTCCTTTTGTCGAAATAATGATAATAAACTAAGGGAGGTGCTTGTATGAGTTTTGAAAGCCGATTCGTAGCGAATTTAAGAGAGCAGTATGCAAATGATGTAAAGAGAAAAGAGTTAACAGATCGTGCTGTATCTTTTATCAATGATCGCGTTGAAAAGTTTGGTGAAAGCGTAGAGGACTTTATACCAGCAACTTATGGAGATATCCAAGTATATAGTGATTATCCAGAAGATGAACTTTTCTCAGAAATAAGAATCCAAGGACATGTTCTTGGATTCAAAAGAGATAAAAACTCTATTGAGGTTTTTAAGATTATTGGGGAAGACCGACAGCGAATTGATATTATATCTCCCTTAGTATCCGAAGGTAATTGGGTATGTCACGAAGGTGGATTCTTTAATGACCATAAGTTTGATGAATATCTAAAAGTAGTTTTCGAGGAAGTAATTAGCTGAATACAGAGTGGAAGGAAGCATCCTGCGGGCTGCTTTTTTCTTTGCCTAAAAACAAATTGGAGGTGATGGTGATGTGAAGTGGCGAACTAGAATGATATCAGATCAGAATGGGAAGCAATCAAAATCACGCTTTCTGCATTAGCGGAAAAGCATGATCTGAAACTGGGTACATTAAAAAGCCGAAAAAGCCGCGAAAGATGGTCAAGAGATCCATAGAAGAAAAATAAAAAGGTCTCAGGTAAGAACCTTTTAGAGCGTCTGTTCTAAATTTAAAGTCTCCCCCATTGTTCCCCCGAAGTACTGGGGGAACAATGGGGGAGACTACAAAGCAAAAAATAATCTACCCTCGTAGGAACGTTGGTAAATCAACTCTTTTCATTGATTTCATTGAAATGAAACAAATTAAACAGCTCATTTTTGTTTTTTGTTGTAGTAATCAACAGCAAATTGGGATCCTTCTCCAACCATTTTATGATCAGGGACGTCAATTGAGTGTGAATCGCCTGCTTTTTGAATCGGAGATGACTCGTTAGAAGACGGAGAGCTGCTTAACTTTTGCTTCGCCTGGGAAATCAAGCTGTCTAATTTGGAACGATTTTCTTCTTTGGACAGCCACCATGCTGCGGCTCCTGCCCCCACTAAAAGATAGCCAAGTCCACCGCTTTTTTGTTTTTTATCTACATTGCTAGTATACATACGAAAATCCTCCTTCTTACAGAAGCTGCCGCTTGGGCGCCTGCGTATAACTAATTTTACCCGCAGGCCCGTTTTTCAAAACGCGGCATCCAGAAACAGCTGCCAGTTTAACCAAACAAAAGTGGGGTAATAGTGATATGTTAAATGAAGCGGGAGAGACAGGGATGATGACACATGTTTTTCGTTCTTCCCAGTGGGGATGAAGAAGGATTAATGTGAAAGGTGAAAAGCTGGCAAAAGAGCTTGCCCGACCTCATTTTCCATGCAAACTGTATGAGATTGATAAGTTCGAGGTAAAACTCTGGGAATTATTTTGAAAAATAAAAAAGTGAAACAATGTGAAAACACTCTGAAAACACTCGACCGGACAGCGAATGCAGACCATCAGCGTTGGGTACTGAGCACCATTTAGGGAATGAATTTTAAGCATATGTATATGCCCGAGCTCGACTGGAAATATGACTATTTGTTTCTTGAAAAAACGCGGCTGGATAGGGGATACTTTAAAAGGACGATGCAAAAGTCATTTTTTAAATGATTTGTTTTTCTTATCGGAAGCAATAAATTTCTTTTCATTTACTTATGTTAATGAATGTACTAAGATAAAAGGGGTGGAAAATTAGAAAAAATAAAAAATTTATTTTCCAATCGTTTTAGTACATATTCAACTAGTTAAGAGGGGGAACCAAAATGGCGACTACTGATGTTTTTAACGCCCGTGCGAGCTTTGACTTAAACGGTAAGCGCTATAACTACTACCGTCTGGCAGCACTTCAGGAAGCAGGTATCGGAAACGTATCCCGTCTTCCTTACTCAATTAAAGTATTACTTGAATCTGTTCTTCGTCAATTTGATGGTTATGTCATTACAAAAGAACATGTTGAAAACCTGGCTAAATGGGGAGCAGATGCGGATGCAGAAGCAGAAGTTCCATTTAAGCCATCCCGTGTTATCCTGCAGGACTTTACAGGCGTACCGGTTGTTGTTGACCTGGCATCTCTTCGTAAAGCAATGGCAGATATCGGCGGCGATCCACAAGTGATCAATCCTGAGATTCCAGTTGACCTTGTTATCGACCACTCTGTTCAAGTAGATGCTTACGGTACACAAGAAGCACTTGAGCGCAATATGGAGCTTGAGTTTGATCGTAACGCAGAACGTTATGAGTTTTTAAGCTGGGCTCAAAAAGCATTTGATAACTATCGTGCGGTTCCGCCGGCAACTGGTATCGTCCACCAGGTAAACCTTGAGTACCTCGCAAGCGTTGTTCATGCAGTAGAAGGAGCAAACGGTGAATTTGAAACATACCCTGATTCATTGGTTGGAACTGACTCGCATACAACGATGATCAATGGTATCGGTGTACTTGGCTGGGGCGTTGGAGGAATTGAAGCAGAAGCAGGTATGCTTGGACAGCCATCTTACTTCCCAATTCCTGAAGTTGTGGGTGTAAAACTAACAGGTGAGCTTCCAGACGGCGCTACAGCGACAGACCTTGCACTAAAAGTAACACAAGTGCTTCGTCAAACAGGCGTAGTTGGTAAGTTCGTTGAATTCTTCGGTGCAGGTGTTGCTACGCTTCCGCTTGCGGATCGTGCAACGATTGCAAACATGGCGCCAGAATACGGTGCAACATGCGGATTCTTCCCAGTGGATTCAGAAGCGCTTGATTACATGCGTTTAACTGGACGTAATGAAGCACACATTCAAGTCGTTGAGCAGTACTTGAAAGAAAACGACATGTTCTTTACGCCAGCGAGCGAAGATCCTGTTTACACACAAGTAGTAGAGCTAGACTTGGCCCAAATTGAGCCAAACTTGTCTGGACCAAAACGTCCGCAGGACTTAATTCCGCTTTCTCAAATGCAAAAATCATTCCAGGAAGCTGTAAGCGCGCCGCAAGGCAACCACGGTTTTGGCTTAACAAAAGAAGAGCTTGACCGTACAGCAACCGTTACATTTGCAGATGGCACAACAGCAGAAATGAAAACAGGGGCGATCGGTATTGCAGCGATCACATCTTGTACAAATACATCAAACCCATATGTTCTTCTGGCAGCAGGTCTAGTTGCGAAAAAAGCGGTTGAACTTGGTCTTGAAGTGCCGAAGTATGTAAAAACTTCATTGGCGCCAGGTTCAAAAGTTGTAACAGGCTACCTGCGTGATTCCGGCCTTCTTCCATACATGGAGAAAATCGGCTTCAACGTTGTCGGCTATGGCTGCACAACATGTATCGGAAACTCAGGTCCAATGAAAGAAGAAATTGAAAAAGCGATTATTGATTCCGACCTTCTTGTCACGTCTGTTCTTTCAGGAAACCGTAACTTTGAAGGACGTATTCACCCGCTTGTAAAAGGAAACTACCTTGCGTCTCCGCCGCTTGTTGTGGCTTATGCGCTTGCAGGCAACGTAAACATCGATCTTCAAAAAGATCCGATTGGCAAAGGAAAAGACGGACAAGATGTATTCTTTAAAGACATTTGGCCGGGTACAGCAGAAGTAAAAGAAGCGGTACAACGCACTGTAACACCTGAATTGTTCCGCAAAGAATACGATCAAGTATTTAACAGCAATGCAAAATGGAATCAAATCCAAACGAACGATGATGCTCTTTACAGCTGGGATTCTGAATCCACATACATTGCGAACCCAACATTCTTTGAAAATCTTTCACCAAATCCAGAGCCGATCCAGGCACTTGCTGGCCTTCGCGTGATGGGTAAATTCGGTGACTCCGTTACAACGGACCACATTTCACCAGCGGGTGCGATTGGTAAAGATACACCAGCAGGCAAATACTTGCGTGAAAAAGGCGTAGAGCCTCGCAACTTCAACTCTTACGGTTCACGCCGTGGAAATCATGAAGTCATGATGCGCGGTACATTTGCGAACATCCGTATTCGCAACCAGATTGCTCCAGGCACAGAAGGCGGATACACAACATTCTGGCCGACAGGCGAAGTAATGCCGATTTATGATGCTTGCATGAAGTATCAGGAGCAGGGAACAGGCCTTGTTGTATTGGCAGGCAAAGACTACGGTATGGGCTCTTCACGTGACTGGGCAGCAAAAGGTACAAACCTTCTTGGCGTAAAAACAGTTATCGCGGAAAGCTATGAGCGTATTCACCGTTCCAATCTTGTCATGATGGGTGTGCTTCCGCTTCAATTCAAAAAAGGCGAGAATGCCGATACTCTTGGCTTAACAGGAGAAGAAACATTTGAAGTGGCGATTACAGACAGTGTAAAACCACGCGAAATCGTTAAAGTAACAGCTACAAATAAAGAAGGCAAGAAAACAGAATTTGAAGCGCTTGTTCGTTTTGATTCTGAAGTAGATGTTGACTACTACCGTCATGGCGGTATTTTGCAGATGGTCCTTCGCGGCAAATTGCAAAGTGTTAAAGCAGGCAACTAATATTTGAATGCGGCCGGTTCCAATCAGGAACCGGCTTTTTTATTGATCTCCACCATACATTGTAAAATAAATGTGGCAATGCTGTTTCCGGCTGTTAGCAGATTTTTGTTGGAGCAGTTGCAGACAAAAAGGAGAAAGGATGTTTTTGAATCGATGGAAAGCAAGGTAATGACTGTACATATACCAAGCTTGGACGAAAGAGCGGGAGAATTGGCTCAGCAGCATGCAGATACGCTGACCAAACCGAAAAACAGCCTCGGCAGGCTGGAAGAACTGGCTGTTGAGCTGGCTAAAATGACGGGAGAATCGTTTCCTGTTGTTTCACCGCCGGGTGTTATTGTATTTGCGGCCGATCATGGAGTCGTATCTGAAGGGATGTCTGCTTTTCCGCAGGAAGTGACGATGCAAATGGTACGCAATTTTTTAAACGGGGGAGCGGCTATCAATGTTTTCAGCAAATCCATTGGAGCCAAAATGTATGTAGTGGATATCGGGATAGCAGGAGATATGGAAGAGGAGAAGCTGATAAACAAGAAGATCAAATACGGCACAGCTAACTTTTTAAACGAAAACGCGATGAGCCGGGATGAAGCGGTCAAAGCAATCGAAACAGGCTATCAGCAGGCAGAAGCAATGATCCACAGCGGCGTTAAATGTCTGATCCTTGGAGAAATGGGGACCGGTAATACAACAGCAAGCAGTGCGGTTACTGCCGCGTTCAGCGGGATCAGCATCGAAAAGCTGACAGGTGCAGGCACCGGAATTAAAGAAAACAAAAGGGAATATAAGAAACAGGTGATCCGCCTGGCACTTGAAAGAAGAAAGCCGAATGCAGAAGATCCAATTGACGTATTAGCGAAAGTAGGGGGCTTAGAGATCTGCGGTATGGCAGGGGCAATGCTTGCTTCCGCAGCGAATAGAACGCCGATTCTTGTAGATGGTTTTATTGCATCGACGGCGGCACTTACTGCATCGAAAATATCAAGGCATGTAAAGGATTATATGATCATGGCTCACCGCTCGGTTGAACCCGGCCATTCCGCTATTCTTGAATTGTTAGGAAAAGAACCAATTCTTGATTTTCAAATGAGACTGGGAGAAGGATCAGGTGCCGCTGTTGCTTTTCCGATTCTTCAATCAGCGGTTTTAATGCTTAAGGAAATGGCTACATTTGAATCTGCCCAGGTAGCCGGACAAGTATAGATAAAAAAAGTATAGTGCAAACCGGCTGCGCTTGGCGGTTTTTTCGGTTGTTTTCTTGCCACAAAAAAATTTCCGGCGTATCAGCCGGAAATTTTTTTATTCAGGGTCCTGGGAAGCGGGAATTCCTGGACGAGAGGAATCACTGCCGCCAATGCGTTCACCCGTCTTGGGGTTTAGTAAAATTGCTTGAACGTTTCCTATGGACAGCGCAATGGAATCAAACTGATAGTTCATACTCTCAAGCGTCTGTTTTGCTTCTTCCGGGATGCCTTCTTCCTGCCAAATAAGCGGCCCTGTACCGTTATAAATGCGGGGTTCTTCAATCGCTTCTTTTAAATCAAGACCAAAATCAAGCACATGGATCATCGTCTGCAAAACGGATGCTGGAATGGTTGGCCCGCCGGGTGAGCCAAGTGTTAGAATCGGTTCGCCGTCCTTAAAAACAATCGTCGGCGTCTTCATGCTGACCGGATATTTGCCAGGTTCAACGGAATTTAAACCGGCTGGATCCGGGTCAAAATCAGTCATATCATTATTTAATAAAAATCCGCAGCCGGGCACCATAATACCAGAGCCGAAGAAGTGCTCTAACGAAGAGGTACAGGCAGCGATGCTGCCTTTTTCATCTACAGCTATAAAGTGAGTGGTGTCGGGTCCGGGATCTGTCGTACTGGCGGTTTTATCATGAGGTTCTTTTTCATCATACGGCCACGGATTGCCCTCTGTTACATCTTCATTCCGGAATTTAAAGTTTACCAGCTTCAATCGCTCCTCTAAATATTCCTCTGTTAACAGACCCTTTAATGGGATATCGTAAAAAGCAGGATCACCCATGAATGCAAGCTTATCAGCCGTCATAATGCGCATCACTTCAGCAAGAAGATAATATTTTTCCCACGAACGAAGGCCATATTGGCCGATATCCAGCTTTTCAAGCAGTTTAAGCATATAAAGAAGAGCAAAGCCGCCGCCATTTGGCGGAGCAGGAACCGTAACCGTATAATCCTTATAAGTACCGGTGATCGTTTCAGACACAGTTGCTTCATAAGCGGCCAAGTCGTCTTTTTCCATAAAACCGTCAAACTCTTGAACGGTTTGGACAATTTTATCGGCAATTTCCCCTTTGTAAAAAGCATCTGCTCCATGCTCTTGCAGGATTTTAAGTGTTTTCGTTAAGTCTTCGTTCACGACAATTTCCCCTTCAGTAAGCGGCACGCCGTTTGGGTAAAAAAAGTCTTTCGCTTTCTCTCCAAGCCGGCCGCTGAAGCGCTGCAGCCCTGTATTCCAGGTTAAATTCACACGGACTCCTTTTTCGGACAAATCAACGGCTGGGGCAATTACATCCTGCCAGGACATTGTTCCAAATTCATTCAACGCTTTTTCTATTCCTCTTAAAATGCCGGGAACAGCTACAGCCGTACCAGGGGTGGAGCGCTCTAAAAATGGAATCACATCCTGGTGCTCATCTACAAAAACATTTTTATGCGCTCTTTTCGGCGAAATCGAGTGTCCGTTTACAACGGACGTTTTTTTCGTTTCGGCATCGTAATAAAGAATAAAGCCGCTGGCTGCAAGCCCTGTGTTAAACGGTTCAGATACGGCCAAAGCGAACTGCATAGCCACCAGGGCATCCATGGCGTTTCCGCCTTTCGCTAACACATCTGCACCAATAAGGGACGATTCTTCAGTGGCGCTCGCTGTCATTCCTTTCGATCCGTGAGCGCGCTGCTTGTGCGCATGATTTCGTTGATTTTTCCAAATGTGATCTATTGTCATAGGGTTAGCCTCCGTCAGTTTAAGATAATCGTTCAATCGTTTATACAAGTAAGAGAGTCCGCTCTGACAGTGAATCGGTCAAGGGAGACTCATCGGTTTCACTATGTGAGAATTCACCGGCAGGCTCCATCAGAGTGCCCTTATCTGCAGTAAAAAATGCGTCTAAGGCGCCGCCTGTATACTCATCGTGAATGTCCAGTACAATATGCCTGCTGGTTTCTTTTACTTCTTTTAAAAGCCGGGCGGAAGCCACCGTTTTTTCATGGGCGGATGTTCTGCCTTCGATTAATCCGATTTCAACAGACGGCCCGTTTGAATGATCGCTTACCTGCTGGGGCTTAATCACTTTACGAGCGATTTCTTCAGTGGCACTCCGGGCAAGCTCGGGCACGGCGCCGGCATGGGCACTTTTACTGGAAACACGCATATGAAAACGGCCGATGCTTTGCCAGGACACCCGTATCCCGTTGCCAGGCTGTATTTTTTCCCTTCCGCCGCGCCTTTAATCAAGACTATGCAGGAAGGAGAGCCGATCTCTTTATCGCCGTTAAACAGGATTTAAACACTGTATAACGCAGAAGAACTTGTTTACGCGTTCTTTGTCTGTACCCGTAAAAGCAAAATGAATAAACGCCCGTTCAAAACATGGTAAAATAGGTGAAGAATTTGATTTTGTTAAAGGAGTTTTGATTTTGTTTATTTCAGAAGCGCAAGTAGAAGTCCGATATGCAGAAACCGATGCTATGCAGGTTGTGTATCATGGCCAGTATGTTGTTTGGTTTGAAATTGGACGAACCCAGCTCATTAAAGATTTAGGCTTTCATTATGCCGATATGGAAAGAGCGGGGTTTGTTTCCCCGGTAACCGATATCCAGCTTTCCTATAAGAGGCCGTTTCGTTACGGAGAGAGGGCGCTTGTTCGAACATGGATCCACTCACATACAGGCATCCGCACGACATACGGCTACGAAATTGTGAACGAAGCAGGCGACGTTTGTGTAACCGGATCAAGTGTACATACCGTCGTAGACAAGGAAACATTCCGCCCGGTCAAATTTAAAAAAGCTTTTCCCGAGTGGCATGAAGTGTATGAAAAAGAAAAGAAGGAAAAGTAATGGCATTCGGAGTAAAGCGGGAAGAAGTGGAAAAGTGGAAAGAGGAGATTGCACGAGGCAAAGTGGCCTTTTTAACCCACTATTGGAAGGATGATCGGTTCCCGGGTTGCCGGACCGTAACAAAAGCGGGCTGTACCGATGCTGAGAAATTGGCGGAGTGGGGAAGAAAATATGGGTTAAAACCGGAATGGATCGATATGCGAAATCCATCCCGGCCTCATTTCGATCTGCTTGGCGAAAAGCAGCTGGTTGTCTTAAGAAATGAAAAACTGTTTGACCATATTAAACGATTTGATCTTTAGCAGCGGAATCTTTTATGTACTCAAAAGCAGGCTCCTGCAGCTTTTCATCATAAGTGACTTTTAAATGGTGGCCGTCAAAGTACCAGACATCTTTTTCTTCAACAAAATAGGTCACACCTTCATGAGAAACGGTTACGGCTGGTTCAAGTGGTTCGTCTTTTGTCATGCCAAGTGAGAACCCTTCATGAAGAGGGCTTGAGCCGCCGTACCGTACATAAAAGCGGACGGTATCTCCCTCTGTCGCCTGCATTTCTTCCTTAAACCAATTTAAGGCTTCGTTTGTTATATCGATGTTCACTGTTACCACTCCATTCTTTTTTCATAGTGTAGCATGGAAAGAGAAGGACTCAAAATAGTTCGCTGTTTTTGAATTATTTCCGCAAAAAACGGCTTGACTTCAACAGTCAAGCCGTTTTTTATTTGCGCCCGCCTAATGGGATTTTAGGCTCTGTCCCATTACGAAGGCGTGTCATGTTTGCCCGGTGCCGGTAAACAACGAAAAAAGCCAGAGCGGTCACAACCGCTAAAAATGGGATGTCCTGCGTATAAAAAGTGTGGACGACCGCATAAATAAAGGCAGCTAGAGCAGCGATTACGGATGCGACAGACACATACTTTGTGGTCAGCAGAACAACTAAAAAGATCGCGATTAAGAGCAGGAAAAAAAGCGGTTCGTACGCAAGGAGCACACCAGCTGATGTGGCGACTGCTTTGCCGCCGCGAAATCCGGCAAATACGGGAAAGATGTGTCCGATCACTGCGGCAAGGCCGGCTAAAAGGGCATGAACCCCTGTATCATCAAACATAATCGGAATAGAGGCAGCGGCTGTTCCTTTTAAAATATCTGCCGCTGTCACAAAAGCGCCGGCTTTTTTTCCGAGAACGCGAAACGAATTGGTTGCGCCCAAATTCCCGCTTCCATGCTCCCGTATATCTATGCCGAAAAACGCTTTTCCTGCAATTAAACCGGAAGGAATCGAGCCCAGTAAGTAGGCGATAATAAGTACAAGTGCTGGAATCAATTTCTCATTCTCCCTTTTTGTGTTGTATAATCATGTGCATGACATTCTCATTCATTTTACCACGAGGGTTAAGGCGGCGGTAAAATTATTTCGGTTGATTCTCGAGGAAAAGTAACGTACTCTTTAAAACGGAATCAGCAAAGAGATTGGTGAACCGCCGCTTTTTATGATATGATAGTTAAGAACATACGTTTTATGTACGGGTGTTGGAAAGAGAGGAGATTTAGTTCATGGCGGATGCAACAAAACAATCAACTTACAATGAAGACTCCATCCAGGTTCTTGAGGGACTTGAAGCGGTTCGAAAGCGCCCTGGAATGTATATAGGGTCGACAGACAGCCGTGGGCTTCACCATTTGGTGTATGAAATCGTTGACAACTCGGTTGATGAAGCGCTTGGCGGACATGGAACCGAGATTAACGTAACGATCCATAAAGACAATTCAATCAGTGTGCGTGACTACGGGCGCGGAATGCCAACGGGCATGCACCGCACGGGCAAGCCGACAACGGAAGTGATTTTAACTGTACTTCACGCAGGTGGAAAATTTGGACAAGGCGGCTATAAAACAAGCGGCGGCCTGCATGGGGTAGGAGCTTCTGTTGTCAATGCCCTGTCTGAGTCGCTCACGGTTACAATTTGGCGGGACGGCTTTCAATTCGAGCAGCGTTTTGAAAAAGGCGGCCGTCCAGTTACAACACTTGAGAAAAAAGGGAAAGCAAAATCAACCGGTACACAAATTCATTTCAAGCCGGATGAAACGATTTTTTCAACGACCGTTTTTCAATTTGACACGCTGAGCGAACGGTTAAGAGAGTCAGCATTTTTGTTAAAAGGCTTGAAAATTACGTTAGAAGACAAGCGAAAAGACCGTGAACAAAAAGAAGAATACTTTTTTGAGAACGGGATTGAAGAGTTTGTTAAATACTTGAATGAAGAAAAAGACGCGCTTCATCCAGTTGTGTCGTTTGAAGGAACACAGAACGAGATCGAAGCAGAATTCGCTTTTCAATTTAACGATGGTTTTTCTGAGAATGTGCTGTCGTTTGTCAACAACGTGCGCACGAAAGACGGCGGTACACATGAAGCGGGTGCACGGGCAGCTATGACGCGTACATTTAATGAATATGCGCGTAAGAACGGGCTGCTGAAGGAAAAAGATAAAAACCTTGAAGGAACGGACATTCGAGAAGGGCTGACGGCCATCGTATCGGTGCGCGTCCCTGAGCATCTTCTCCAGTTTGAAGGGCAGACAAAAGGAAAGCTTGGAACCGGGGAAGCCCGCTCGGCAGTCGATCAAATCGTATCTGAAAAAATGCTGTATTTTCTTGAAGAAAACCAGGATGTAAGTGCGCTTCTGATCAAAAAAGCGATCAAAGCGGCGCAAGCGAGAGAAGCTGCCCGCAAAGCCCGGGAAGATGCCCGGAACGGCAAAAAGCGCAAAAAAGGGGAATCGGTGCTGTCCGGAAAGCTGACGCCGGCCCAGTCGCGCAATCCTGAGCGTAATGAGCTGTACCTGGTTGAAGGAGACTCGGCCGGCGGCTCTGCAAAGCAAGGACGTGACCGCAAGTTTCAAGCGGTGCTGCCGCTTCGTGGAAAAGTCATTAACACAGAAAAAGCAAAGCTTGCGGATATTTTTAAAAACGAGGAAATCAATACTATTATCCATGCAATCGGCGCCGGTGTTGGCCCGGACTTTGCCGTGGATGATGCCAATTATGATAAAGTTGTGATAATGACAGACGCCGATACAGACGGCGCTCATATCCAAGTACTGCTGCTTACGTTTTTCTACCGGTATATGAAGCCGCTCATTGACAGCGGTAAGGTGTATATTGCCATGCCGCCGCTTTTTAAAGTCTCAAAAGGAACCGGAAAAAAAGAAGTAACAGAATATGTGTGGACTGAGCGTGAACTCGATGCGCTGCTCAAAAAAATGGGCAAAGGAACCACCATTCAGCGTTACAAGGGTCTTGGTGAGATGAATGCCGACCAGCTATGGGAAACAACGATGAACCCTGAAACAAGAACGCTGATCCGGGTAACCATTGATGATGCCGCACGGGCGGAGCGTCGTGTAACCGTCTTGATGGGGGATAAAGTAGAGCCGCGCAGAAAATGGATCGAATCCAACGTGGCGTTCGGATTGGAAGAGGAAGCCGCGCTTTTAGAAAATGAGCAGCTGGCTGGCAACAGGGAGGAATAACGAATTGGAAAGTGAACACATTCAAGATTTGCCGCTTGAGGACGTCATTGGCGACCGATTCGGGCGGTATAGTAAATACATTATTCAAGAACGGGCGCTTCCGGATGCACGGGATGGACTCAAACCGGTACAGCGCCGTATTTTGTTTTCTATGCATACAGAGGGGAATACACACCAAAAGCCGTTCCGGAAAGCCGCCAAAACGGTCGGGAACGTAATCGGTAATTATCACCCTCATGGTGATACATCGGTGTATGATGCAATGGTCCGCTTGAGTCAAAACTGGAAAATGCGGACACCGCTCATTGAAATGCATGGCAACAACGGATCAGTTGATGGGGATCCGCCTGCGGCGATGCGGTATACGGAAACAAGACTGTCAGCGATTGCCGGTGAATTGCTGACAGATATTGAGAAAAGAACCGTTGATTTTATTCCAAACTTCGATGAAACAACCAATGAGCCGGTTGTGCTGCCGGCAAGATTTCCAAATCTGCTTGTGAATGGATCAACAGGGATCTCAGCAGGATATGCCACGGAAATTCCTCCTCACCGCCTTGATGAAGTGATTGACGCTGTGATTATGCGGATGGAAAAACCGGATTGCACAGTGGAGGAGTTAATGACTGTTCTTCCGGGTCCGGATTTTCCAACCGGCGGTATCATTCAAGGTGTAGACGGCATTGAAAAAGCGTATAAAACCGGAAAAGGAAAAATAATTGTCCGCGCCAAAACGGAAATTGAAGATATGCGTGGAGGACGTCAGCGGATTGTCATTACAGAAATACCATATGAAGTAAACAAAGCATCACTTGTAAAGAAAATGGATGATTTACGCATCGATCGAAAGCTCGACAGTATCGCCGAGGTTCGGGACGAGACCGACCGGACCGGACTGCGGGTCGTGATTGATTTGAAAAAAGAAGCAGATGCAGAGCTGATTTTAAATTATTTATTTAAAGCGACGGACCTGCAGATTTCGTATAACTTTAACATGGTTGCAATCGCGAATAAGCGTCCTGTTTTGATGGGGCTGCACCGTCTGCTGGATGCTTATATTGAACATAGAAAAGAAGTGGTAACCAACCGGTCAGCTTATGATTTAGAGAGAGCAAAAGCCCGCCACCATATCGTAGCGGGGCTGATCAAAGCACTGTCTATTTTGGACGAAGTGATTGCCTGCATTCGCTCTTCAAAAGATAAACAGGATGCTAAACACCGCTTGATGGATCAATTTGAATTTACGGAGCCGCAGGCTGAAGCAATTGTGACATTACAGCTTTACCGCTTAACCAACACAGACATTACCGCGCTTCAAAAAGAGTCGGCTGAGCTTGAAAAAACGATCAAGCAGCTGGAAGCCATTTTAGGAAGTGCGAAAAAGCTTGAATCGGTTATTAAGCGTGAATTAAAAGACATGAAGAAAATTTATGCGACCGAGCGCCGCACGGTGATCGAAGCAGAGATCCAGGAAATTAAAATCGATCAAAAAGCGATGATCCCAAGTGAGGATGTAATTGTTTCTGTTACGCGGGAAGGATACATTAAACGGACCGGTACGCGTTCTTATTCCGCTTCTGGCGGGCTTCCGGCCATGAAAGAATCGGACGGGCTGTTATTTAAGCGCGAAATGAATACAACAGATGTGCTGCTCGTTTTCACAAATAAAGGCAGCTACTTGTATTTACCGGTACACGAGCTGCCGGATATTCGCTGGAAAGACGCCGGCCAGCATGCTTCGGGTATGGTCAGCGGCTTTAAGGATGAATCGATTGTGGCGGCTTTTCCTGTACGTGATTTTTCTGCCGAGCGATATGTGCTGCTGGCCACAAAAGACGGCATGATTAAGCGGACAGAGCTTTCGCAGCTGAACGTACAGCGCTATTCACGGGCGTTGACGGCTATGAATGTCAAGGGTGACGATGAAGTGTGTGCAGCGGCACTTACAGACGGCAGCAGTGAAATTTTAATGATTACGCATTACGGCTATGGCCTGCGATTTCCAGAAGAAGAAGTACCTGTGGTTGGACCGCGTGCAGCCGGCGTAAAAGGAATCAGCTTAAAAGACGAAGATTATACCGTTGCGGTTATTGTATCGGACAGCGTAGACGAAACGTCGTTTATCGCCGTTACAAACCGCGGATCGGCAAAACGGGGCGGGCTCGATCAATTCGAGCAGACAACACGTGCCAAGCGCGGCGTCGTACTGCTTCGTGAATTGAAAACAAATCCACACCGTATTGTCGGTGCAGCAAAGCTTGATGAAGACCGGGACTATTATGTACGGACGAAAAAAGGACCGGATGTAAAAGTGGCTGTCCATACTTTGAAAAAAGTGGATCGTTATTCAAATGGTTCCTTTGTTGTAGACGAAAAAGAACAAGGCGCTGTAGAACAGCTTCTTGTAACGGAAAAAGAAGAAGCCTAACTAAAAAGCTTCACGCTGTGAAGGCGTGAAGCTTTTTAAGTTTCATAATATGTTTATTTAACTATGTGCAAAATTCAAATGAGATTGCAATAAAACAGAAAAACCTTATATAATATAAAAACTGAAAGTCAATCAACAGAGGGGGCGGGAATATGCAATGGCTGGCCGGTTTTCTGTATGTATTGGTTTATGCAGTCCCAGTTTTTTTTATTACGTTATTTATTAAGCTTTTTAAGTCCGAGCAAAGATGGAATAGAAGGGAAAAAATGAAAAAAGACGATCTTGCTGAAAAATAAGCTCCTTTTCTGCTAAAATGTTTTTTATGCCTGTTTGCAGGATATAAAACAGTGAAGCAGAAAGGAGGGGGGACCATGCTGAAGGAATTTAAATCATTTGCGATGCGGGGCAACGTGATGGATTTAGCCGTCGGGGTGATCCTCGGAGCCGCTTTTGGTAAAATTGTTTCTTCTCTTGTGGCTGATGTGATCATGCCGCTTGTTGGACTTTTAGTTGGCGGAATCGATTTTTCAAGCTTGTCTTTTACATTTGGCAAGGCTGAGGTGAAATACGGTATTTTCATTCAAACTGTTGTGGATTTTGTTATTATTTCATTTTCCATTTTTTTGTTTATTAAATTATTTAATAAGCTTTATACAAAAGAAAAAAAAGAAGAAGAAGCACTGCCTTCTTTAACAAAAGAAGAAGAGCTTTTAACGGAAATACGTGACTTGCTGAAGTCAGGCAGGCAGTGACCCGATACCCGGACAAACCGTCCGGGTATCTTTTTGATATTTATTTCGTTTTGCGAAACATTTTTCGTGTGTTTTAAGACAGCCTATGCTAAGATTGACTTCGCGGTCAATTAAAAAACTGTTCGGTTGGTGTAGAAAATGAATGAAAAAAAAAGAAAAATCCTGCTGACAGCGATGCGGCTCTTTTCAACAACAAGCTTTCATCAAACGTCCATGCAGCAGATTGCGAATGTATGCGGGCTGTCAAAGGGAAGTTTATACACGTACTTTAAATCAAAAGAAGAACTGTTATCCGATATATTCGAGTATTACTATCAGGTGCTGCACGATCAAATTGCAGCTGCGAAAAACGAGTCAGACAGCCATGAAGAACATTTTATCCGGGAGATGGCCATTCGAGCGCGGCATTATTATGCCTTTCAGGAATTTTTTATGATGCAGCTAAAAGAAATACGCGGCCTTGAAGATTCATCTTTACACGATTTTGTCCGCCAGGAAAGTATTCAGCTGAGAAAGCGAACAGAGGGACAGATTGCTGCTATCTACGGAGAAGAAATCATTCCATATGCACCAGATTTGAACACTTCCATAAAGGGAATGATGATATCGTACTTAGGAGAAATTATTGAACAAGACGTCCAGCACGATTTTGACCGCCTTGCCCGGCAGTTATTTCAGCAGTTGAACGCCTCAGCTCTGTGGATGCTTCAGGACAAACCGGAGCCGTTTTTTAAAGCCTCCGGGTCTGATAAGGAAGCCGGTTTGTATTCAGAAAGTGTTCATCCCCTTTATTTTATTAAAAAACTGAAAGCCCTGGCGGAAGGAGAAAAGGATGCTTCTTTTGCACTCGACTCGATCGCGCTTTTAGAAAAAGAATTACTTGAAGTAAACCCGCGTGCCGCCGTTCTAACAGGGATGCTTTTTAATTTGAAAAGCCTGCCGTATATGAAAGCGATGGCCGAAGAGCTTGAACAGGCAGTCGGCAGAATGCCTAAAACGATTTATTAAGACAAGAAAGAAGGATGTACATGTCAAGACAAGATATTCAGCAGTTTCCACTGCTGATTTTAATGATGAATATGTTTATCATTATGACAGGAATTGGCCTGGTGATTCCGATCATGCCAACCATTATTCATGAATTTGGGGCCGGCGGAAAAACGTTTGGATTTTTAATTGCAACGTTTGCGTTTGCCCAGTTTTTATTTTCACCGCTGGCTGGAGACTTATCAGACCGATACGGACGAAAGAAATCTATTATTTTTGGTCTTCTGCTGTTTTCTGCCGCCCAATTCTTATTCGCGTTTTCTAATCACCTTGCTCTTTTATATGCATCCCGTGTGATTGGTGGTATCGGAGGCGCTTTTATGATTCCGTCGATGATGGCATTTGTGGCGGATATTACAACAGTTGAAACGCGGGCAAAAGGGATGGGGCGCCTTGGAGCGGCCATGTCATTTGGATTTGTAGTGGGACCAGGTGTCGGCGGCTTCCTGGCAGCATTCGGGCTTCGGGCGCCGTTTATGATTGCCGGTACGGTAGCGGCACTGGCAGCGCTGATCTCCACTTTTTTCTTGAGTGAACCAGCGAAAGAACATGTACAAGCCATTGTAAAAAAACGGGATCCACTTGTGAAACAGCTTGCGCTTTCTTTGAAAAAGCCTTATTTTATTTTGCTTGTTATGATGTTTACACTCTCTTTTGGACTGGCTAATTATCAATCTACCATCAGCTTATTTACCGACCAAAAGTTCGGTTTTAGCCCGTCAGATATTTCAATTTTAATGGTAATCGGCGGCTTGATTGGTGTGATTGTCCAGGCGTTTGTGCTTGACCGTGTGCTGGAACGATTTGGGGAAGTTCGCGTCATGAATACGATGCTTGTTGTTGCAGCGGTTTCGATGCTCGGCATTTTATTTGCAACCGGCTTCTCGTCCGTTTTACTTATTTCAGCTGTGTTTTTTACCGCTGCTTCCCTGCTGCGCCCATCCATTAACACAACCATTTCAAAAATGGCAGGAAGCGAGCAGGGGTTTGCAGCTGGTATGAACAACGCCTACATGAGCATTGGCAATATGATTGGGCCGGCTCTTGCAGGTACCCTGTTCGATGTAAATATGGGGCTTCCTTATATTTTTGGGGCTGTCATTATCGGTGTTACGCTTCTGATCTGCATCCACTGGGCAAGAGGGAGAAAGCAGAGCACCGCAAGTTCAGTTCATTAAAAAAGTGCGGACTAAAGATCCGCACTTTTTTATGTCCGCAGCGCAAAATCAACAATATCGTCTGGAACAGCCGCTTTGGACGCTTCGCCGGAAATGAGAGATTCATGGTCGTATCCCCACGACGCCCAGACGGCCCGCAGTCCGCTTTTCATGCAGGCATCAATATCACGCTGCTCATCGCCTACATAAAAAACCTCTTCCCGTGAATAATTGTACTGCTTCAATAATTTTTTGATCATTTTATCTTTACTGAAGATGTACTTAGAAGAAAAGATATCATGAATGTAATGAATCCCATTTGATTTTAAGCAGTGGTTAATAATATCTGATGCATTAGATGAAATGATCGCAATGTGAATGCCGCGGCTGCTTAATTCATCAAGCATTTGTTTAATGCCTGGGAACAGCGGAAGAGAGGCCTTTGATTCACGTATAAAGCGGTACAGCTTCGGAGCCGCAAATGGGATGCTGCGCATTGGGAAATTTAAATGGCGGCAGCGCTCAGGAATGCTCATTTTTTTTAAATCATCAAGTTCTTCAATTGAAACTTGATTATAGCCCTCTTTTTCGGCAAAATCATTGTATGCCTTTATAAATATTTGAATAGAATCAGAAAGGGTACCGTCAAAATCAAAAATGATGCATTTCGTCATCGAAATCACTCCTTCGGTCGGGATGGTATCGGCTTATAGTATTAGTTTAACATTGCATGGGTGCATCAAACATGATCCATACATATTTTCAACAGATTCTTAACATTCTGCTATAATAAGTAATGGAAAATTAAAAGTGAAGGAATGGACTTAATGATTGTAAAAACAGATGAAGATATTCAAGCACTCCAAAAAATTGGAAAAATCGTTGCGTCGATTCGCGATGAAATGCGCGCTTTTACAAAACCAGGCGTGACTACAAAAGAAATAGATGAACTGGGCGGCCGCCTGTTTGCGCAGCATGGTGCGATTTCAGGGCCAAAAGGGGAATACGATTTTCCAGGCTTTACGTGTATTAGTGTAAATGACGAAGTGGCCCACGGTATCCCCGGAAGCCGTGTGATTCAAGAAGGAGACCTTGTAAATATTGACGTTTCCGGGTCACTCGACGGCTACTTTGCTGACACCGGTATTTCCTTTGTGGTAGGCGAGGGCGATCCTGTTTTAACGAAATTATGCCAAACGGCAGAGCAGGCTTTTGAGCGCGGCTTAATGAAAATCAAAGCAGGCGCAAAGCAAAACCAAATTGGAAAAGCAGTCGCAAATGAAGCGCGCCGCAATGGATTTGAGGTCATTAAAAATTTAACCGGGCATGGAATTGGTAAATCACTCCATGAAGCACCGGATCATATTTTAAACTATTTTGATCCGTGGGATAATGCGCTTTTAAAAGAAGGAATGGTGATTGCGTTTGAACCGTTCGTTTCAGAAAAAGCCGATATGATTAAAGAGTCAGGAGATGGATGGACGTTTGTAACACCAGACGGAAGCCGGGTAGCGCAAATTGAACATACGGTTATTGTCACGAGAGGCGAGCCGATTATTTTAACGAAATAACGAGCAGGCACCCACCAAAAGGTGGGTGCTTTTTTAAATCGTAACAATTACTGTTTACAAATCGGAATGATTACTATATTATTAAAGAAACATTCGATTCTGGAGGATATACAAGTGAAAAAATGGACAGCAGCGGCAGCTGGCTTGCTTTTAATGCTGGCAGCTTGCGGAAATGAAGAAAACAAAGCAGCGGATACAAAAAAAGCAGCGGATGACACATTGACGGTTTATACAACGATTTATCCGCTTCAATATTTTACCCAGCGCATCGGCGGTGATACGGTGAAAGTAGAAAGCATGCTGCCTGCAGGAGCAGATGAGCATACGTATGAGCCAACATCTAAAACGATATTAGATATCGCTGGAGCTGATTTATTCCTGTATAACGGCCTTCAGTTGGAGCCGTTTGCAGATAAGGTAACCGAGACCCTTTCTTCTGAAGATGTGCATGTGGTAAATGTAGGTGAGCAGGTGGACCTTGATTCGGCACATGACCATGGGACAGAAGAACATAGCGCTGAATCAGAAGAAGCAGCAGAAGAGCACAGCCATGAATCAGAAGATGGGCATGACCACGGTGGAGTGGACCCGCACATCTGGCTGGATCCGCTGTTAGCAGAACAAATGGCCGAAATTGTTAAGGAAGAACTAGTTGAACTAAACCCGGATGAAGAAGCACTTTATACAAAAAACTATGAGGCGCTGACAGCCGAACTTGAGCAGCTGGATGAAGCTTTCCATACAATGGCAGATACAGCAGCACATAAGGAAATTCTCGTATCTCATGCAGCGTACGGCTACTGGGAAAAATCATACGGCATTGAACAACTGAGTGTGGCCGGCATAACGTCTACAGATGAGCCGTCACAAAAAGAGCTGAAAGATTTGGCCGATACAGCGAAAGAGCATAATATTCACTATATGATTTTCGAGCAAAACGTAACGCCTAAAATTGCTAAGGTGATTCAAGACGAAATTGGAGCAGATTCTCTCCGCCTTCACAATCTCGCTACACTGACAGAAGAAGATATTGAACAGAAACAGGATTATATGTCGATTATGAAACAAAATATTGAAACGTTAAAAACAGCGATGAACGACAAATAAAAAAAGGCGCTTCCTGAAGCTACTGCTTCGGAAGCGCCTTTTTTTGCAGAGGATGAACCGCAGCAGATTGAATAAAATCAATCATCCGTGATGCGATCCATTGACAGGCAATCGCATAGAGGATGGTTTTAACATCCACCACAATTCCCGTTGCAATTAAAATCAGCGTGTTTATGTAAAATAACGTTCGTCCCGGTGCCCAGTTCCGCCATTTTGACAGAATAAGCGCCGCGATATCCATACCGCCGGAAGAAGCACCGGCTTTAAACAGGATGCCAAGCCCAATTCCAAACAAAAGGGCGCCGGCCGGAAGATCAAGCCAAATTGTTGCGGGTGGAACAATAAAAACCGGTGTTAAAAAATGAATAACGGTCGCTGTAACCGACACACAATACATGGTGCCGGCCGCTGTTTTCAAGCCAAGCCATTTAAAGGCCAGGACGATCATGATGGCGTTCACTCCCCAGATTGTTGCTGCATAGGGAGTGTGAAGCACATGATTCATCATAATGCTGATACCTGCTGCACCGCCGGAAGAAATGGCGTGCGGAAATAAAAAAATCGACATTGCTGCTGCTTGAATGGCGGCACCAGCTGTCCAAAGCAATATGTTCACAACCTTCACCTCTCTGTGTCATCATAGCGCACTTTACCCCAAATTTGAAGGTGTTTTTTGACGCTCCTATAGGAGACTGTTAAACTAAAAGAAATATACATACAGGGGTTGATAAGCATGAATGTGGCCGATATGATGCAGGCCCAGAAGAATTTTTTTGATTCAGGCGTCACCCAAAGTATCGATTGGCGAATCGAGCGCCTGACAGAGTTAAAGCAAGCGATAAAAAAGTATGAAAATGAGATTTCAGCAGCACTGCACCGAGATCTACGCAAAAGTGCCTTCGAGGCGTATACAACAGAAATCGGCTTCTTATATGAAAGCATTCGATACATGCAGAATCATCTGAAGGAATGGGCAGCGGCGGAAAAAGTCGCTACTCCTTTATACCAGCAGCCGGCGGAAAGCTATATTATTCCGGAGCCGTACGGGAGTGTTCTCATCATCGGCCCGTTTAATTATCCGTTTCAATTGGTTCTTGAACCGCTGATCGGTGCCGTTGCAGCTGGAAATACCGTTGTGGTCAAGCCTTCCGAAAGCACCCCGCACACCTCTGCTGTGATTAAAAGCCTTTTAGAAGAACTTTTTGAGCCCGGGTTTATCGGTGTCCAGGAAGGCGGAAAAGAAACGGTTACCGCTTTGCTAGAGGCTTCTTTTGATTATATATTTTTTACCGGAAGTGCCTCAACGGCAAAAGTAGTAATGGGTGCAGCAGCCAAGCAGCTGATCCCCGTTACACTGGAGCTCGGCGGCAAAAGTCCGGCTTTCGTAGACTATTCAGCTGATTTAAAACAAGCCGCCCGCCGGATTGCATGGGGGAAATTTACAAACGCCGGCCAGACATGTGTAGCACCGGATTATGTGCTCGTACATCAAAATGCAAAGGGTGCTTTTTTGGAAGAACTGCAGCTTGCTGTGCATGATTTTTACGGGGCAGCGCCGCAGGAAAGTCCTGATTTTGCGCGTATTGTAAATGAACGGCAGTTTAACCGGCTGCATGCTATGCTCGAGCGGACGAACGGGCGCCTTCTTATAGGCGGCGCGGCAGACAGGGAAGACTTGTTTATTGCGCCTGCTGTGGTTGAAGCAGAGTGGGACGATGCATTAATGGAAGAAGAGATATTCGGTCCAATTTTGCCTGTTCTTACTTATACGGAGCTCGACGAGGCCATTAAGAAAGTCAAACAGCTCCCTAAACCGCTGGCACTTTACGCGTTTACAAAAGAGGCAGCAATTGAAGAAAAGCTTGTTTCTTCCATTCCGTTTGGCGGTGCTACGATCAATGATACGCTTCTTCACGTATCAAGTCCGCATCTTCCGTTTGGCGGCGTCGGGCCTTCCGGCATGAATGCCTATCATGGAAAAGCAAGCTTCGAACTTTTTTCCCATAAAAAAAGCATTCTGCGCAAAAAAACGTCGCTTTCCATGCCGTTTTTGTATCCTCCTTATGAAAATCGCGTGCAGATTATGCGGAAAATTCTGCGCTGAGAAGGGAAACCAGGCATGCGGGTGGAATGTAATATGAAAAGAAAAGGGGGGAAGACGTGTGCCGATTAGTCTTGAACGATTAAAAGTGCCGGATGAATTTGTTCTAACACAGGAAGAAGTACTTGAAGCCGTAACGGAGCATTTAATGGCTCAAGGATGGACGGTCCAGCTTGAAGCCGCAGCCGGGAGCCATGATCTAATCGCCGCTAAACAGGACTGGTACGCTTACATAAAGTGTAAAGGTTCACGCGGAAAACGCCAGCAGGAAGGCATGGTTTATGACAACAACCAGCTGCGGGGCAATACAGGAGACCAGATTGAAAAGCTGATTCGTGCTCAGGGAGAAGCTGAAAACCCAAGCTTGTTTATTATGGCAAATCCAGGGCTTGACCGAATGAAATGGGTTGTGTCAAAGCTTGAGACTGGTCTTGATAAGCTTGATATCATCCGCATGTGGGTCTACCCGGACCGTACGATAAAATGGGATATTCCAGCTCATCTTTTACAGATAGCAAGGATGCTTGAAATTGAGAAAAATGGAAAGATTGCGGTTGCACCACCTAAAAAAAGATGATATAGTAAAGACAGTTGTTCGTTCGTTTCAAATGATATCACATTACGTGCTTCATCTTGAAATAGCAGCAAACAGCAAGAAAAGATTTGCGTATTAAGCGCGAGGAGGACATAACATGCTAGAAGGTAAAGTAAAATGGTTTAATGCAGAAAAAGGCTTCGGTTTTATCGAAGTTGAAGGACAGGACGATGTATTCGTTCATTTCTCAGCTATTCAAGGTGAAGGCTACAAATCACTTGAAGAAGGTCAAAATGTGACATTTGAAGTGGTTGAAGGACCACGTGGCCCACAAGCTGCTAACGTTGAAAAACAATAATTCTGAATGAAACCATAACAGGTGAAGCAAACGCTTCACCTGTTTTACATTTTTAGAGTCTTTTTTTAAAAAGCATAAATTGCAAGCGCTGTCAATATCATTATGGTTATTTGTCACAAGAATGCTACATTTTTCTGAAGGAAATAGGTGTTTTTTTAGAAAAAACGAGTAAAATAAGGATGGCAAATAGATGAATGATGAACGATCAGGAGGATGAGTATGATCTATATGGCAGCAGCTGTCGTTGCAATGATTGCTGGAATAGTATGGGCAAGTCGTGTATTCTCTGGACATAAAGTAGAAGAAGGAGTGCTTGTTGTTAAAAATGGCACCCAGGAAACCTCTATTCCAATGAATGAGATTGTGGAAGTGTTTGAAATGGGTGAAATATCAAAGAATGCATCCTTTTTTGAAAAATATATTATCCGTCCTTACGTCAAAAAGGAACGGATTGCTGTTTATACCCGTTCAAATGTTTCTTACTTTTTTATTCTGCGCAACCCAAACCGTTTCGTAAAAGCGATAAAGGCGCAAAATCCACAAGTGTTTATCAAAGCAAAAGTGATGTAAAACGGAATAAGTTCCGTTTTATTTTTTTGTGCCAAAACGAACCGTAATAATATTATGTAAACTTTAGAATGGTATTTACAAATGGAATAGAAGCTGTTATTTTTAAGTAGTCGCGGTGAACAAAAAGGAGTTATCAATAAAGATGGCAATTTTTACAGACGAGCAGGCGCAGGCAGTTGTAACCGAATCATCCTACAGCTGGAAGAAAAACTGCGTGAAAGTAGAAAATGGATACTTAAAAAGCACAGGGATGGTAACGAATACGCGGATACCGATCAAACACATCGATACGGTTGTTTATTCTTACAATCCTAAAAAGCCGGCCATTGTTCCAGTGCTGAAAATTATCGGCAAGGGCACTGTATTATGCGAAATGGAAATTTCTACAGAGCATATTGAAGCAGTACAAGACTGGATGCTTCAAGTTATGGACAATTTATAAAAGTAAAAAGCCGTCCGGTAAAAGGGCGGCTTTTTATATGATGAAAGGATGAGGAATCATGAAAGGATCTTCCCATATGGTGATTGGGGCTGCTACAGGGGTGGGCATAGCTGTCTGGTCGCAGTCTTCAATCGTTGAAATGGCTCTTTTCGGTTTTGTCGGAGCCGTTACTGCGTTAGTTCCCGATCTGGATGTGAACGGAAAGCTGGCAAATAAAATTACGGTAGAAAAGAAGTGGCTCGTGTTGTTTTTTGCGGCAGCCGGTGTACTGCTCGCTTTATACAGTTATTTTATGCTGTTCGGTGTAAAACAGGTAACCGGCTTTCTTGTCAGCCTTGGACTGCTGCTTCTGCCAAGACTGTTTATTAAGCAAAGAACATCACTGTTTTTAACCGGCGCGGTCGCCGCATATGCGGGGTGGTACATACAGGAAATATGGATTGTTTACATAGGATTATTCATTATATTTGCTTCTGTTGTTTCCCATCGGACATGGACACACTCTTTTATCGGGATGATTCTTTTTTATTTTGTTGCCGCTGAAATTGCCCGAAAGTTCCCGATTCAGGGTCTTCAAACCGTTTTAATGCTTGCATACTTATCTCATTTGATCGCCGACATGAAGCTGCTTCCATACAATAAAAAAGGAACCAAGTTTTTCTATCCATTATGGAAAAAAGAATTTTGAACGCTTACCGTTATTTTGTTAATAATGCATTATGTGCAAAATTCAAATAAAATAATCAAAAAAACGTTATAAAAAGAGCTTATTCAGGGAAAAGAAAACTAAAAACAGGAGGAGCTGTACATGTGGAAAGATTTTTTTTCAAGCATTGGCATAGGAAGCGTTAAAGTAGATACGATGATAGATCAAAAAACGGTATCGTCGGGAGAAACGATAAACGGTTATGTCTACATAAAGGGAGGAAAAGTGGAAGAGCCGATTGATAAAATTCAAATATTGCTTTACCTTCAGTACGAAGAAGTTAAGGAAGACAGTGATTTTTCATGGCACGAAAAACATTTCCAAGAAGTGATCCTGCCATTTAAACGGAATATAAAAGCAAGTGAGGCACATAAGGTTCCATTTTCTATCAAGATTCCTTTGCAGAGTCCTAAAACCGATGAAACACATAAATGGTTTATCCGCACAAAAGTATTTATTGATCAGGCCGTAGATCCAGAAGATGAAGACGAAGTGATTATTCATTAAAAAGCAGAAATCTTTCTGCTTTTTTTTATTGAAAGAAATTGACAACCCTTCCATTCTGTTATATAGTAATTAACACAAAAATAAATTGTTATATAACAGAAAGGGTGGCAAATATGGAGATGTACCGGGAAGCATATGAATATTACTTGGAAATGTGCAAGGCGTTTGGAATTAAAAAAATTCCGTTTTACCGTTTTATGCACAACTTAACAGAAGAACAGATGAAGTTATATATTCAAAAAGCCCAATAAGGAAGAAGGGATTGATCGTTACGGAAACGGCCGTCAGTGAAGTCATGTAAAAACCCCGTCCGCATTGATAGAGCAGACGGGGTTTTTACTGTTTAGGAAAGGTGGGCAGCGCAGTATTCGCGAACCATTTCCACTTCATCTTCTTCTAGCTCAAAATCCAATACGCTGTCATCTATGCGGTTATGCAAAAATAAACCGGCTATATGCTGTCCAGAGTCCGTTACTGCGTACAAAACGCGGATATAAAAGCCTTCTGGTGAATATAACTCATCTTCTTCATCTACGGAAGCAAAAAGGCGATATTCGTATCGATCTCCCTCTAAAATGCCAAATGGATCTTCTATTTTTTCAAGTGTATGTTCTGTAATGACCATGTGTGATACTCCTTTAGTTATTTTGATAAAGCAACAATCCATTTTTTCATCCGTTTGATGCCTTCTTCAAACTGATCGGGACGGGCATAGCCGTACGACAGCCGAATCGCCCGTGACGTACCCTCTGTGTAAATACTTCCCGGATGAAATAAAATCCCTTCATTTAATGCTTCTGTATATAACTCTCTCAAAGAAATAGGCTGATTCAAACGAAGCCAGACAAAAAAGCCGCCGTTCGGCATTGTCCATTGCGCAACATCTGACAGGTGCCTCTGCAGCGACTCTGAAGCCGACTGCCGCCGCTTTTTCAGCTCTTTACGGACATATTCAAGGTGATGTTCATAGAGCCCTTCACCAAGCCACTCAGCTGCTACGCGCTGCGAGAGGGAACTCGTTCCGTAATCAGCCTGCATTTTCAAGTCCGCCAGCCGTTCAATAACGGAATCAGAACCGGCGATCCAGCCGATCCGCAGCCCGGGACTCAACGTTTTTGACAAGCTGCCAATATAAAGCACGTTACCGGTCTCATCCATTGATTTTAAAGAAGGCGGCGGCGGTTCATCAAGCCATAAATCCCGGTAAATATCATCTTCAATTACAGGCAGGCGGTTTGTGCTGCAAAAAGACAGTATTTCTTTTCTTCTTGTTTCGCTCATTAAAATACCGGTCGGGTTATGAAAGCAGGGAATGGTATAAAGCGCTCCTTTTTGGCCGGACGTCCAAGTATTCTGCAGTGAATCCAGTTTCACTCCTTCGTCATCCATCTCAATGCCTTTGAGTGACATGCCAAGCGACTGAAAAGTACGGATGGAGTACAGATAAGAAGGCTCTTCGAGTAAAACAGAAGATCCCCGCTCAAGCAGGCCGGATGCAATCAAGCCAAATCCCTGCATAGCACCAGACACAATTAAAATAGAAGACGGCGCTACCTTGGTTCCCTGCCGGGTCATATACCCGGCAATGGCCTCACGAAGCGGCTCATAACCGCCCCGGTCTTCATATCCTAGTGAATGGATTTTTCCAGACAGCCGGCTGAGCACATCATTTAAATAATTTTCCGGAAAAACATCTTCGGCAAGCTCACCTTTGCTTAAGTCAATAATCCCCGTATCTGCTGGTAAAGATTGTACTTTATCTTCTGCAGGCAGGGCAGCGAGAAGCGACCATGTATTGCTCGCTACAATCGTTCCTTTTCCCATTACGCCCTCGATAATTCCAGCCGCTTTCAGCTGTTCGAGCGCAGCTACAACCGTGCTGCGGTTTACAGACAGTTCTTCTGCCAAAACACGCTGGCTTGGAATCTTCGTGCCAATCGCCCATTTGCCGCGCACGATTTGATCTTTAATCCAGCCAGCAACAGCATCTGACTTAATGCTTCGTTTCATGATCTGTCCAATGCTCATTTAAAAATTCATCGCGGCCGGACTGTGCCCGGTCCGCTTTATATTCTTCCTCGTGTGTTTGATAAAAATTCTGATGGTAGTCTTCTGCCGGATAAAACGGACCAGCCGGTAAAACAGGCGTCACAACCGGCTTTTTAAACATACCGCTCTCTGCCAGTTTTCGTTTAGACTCCTCGGCCGCTTTTTGCTGCTCAGGAGACAAATAAAAGATAACGGCCCGGTAAGAGTCACCCCGGTCCTGGAACTGTCCTTCGTCATCGGTTGGATCGATTTGCTGCCAGTATACCTCAAGGATTTGCTCATATGAAATAATATCGGCATCGTAGATGATTTCAACTGCTTCTTTATGGCCGGTGCCGCCGGCTTTTACTTTCTCATACGTCGGGTTTTCTGTGTGCCCGCCTGTGTAACCGGAAATGACGGATTCAATACCGTCCCATTGGTCAAATGGCTTGACCATGCACCAAAAACACCCACCAGCAAAAATCGCTTTTTCTTTTTTCATTGCTGTACTTCCTTTCTTTCTGTCCAAGCTGTTTGTGTTGTAAAATCTGTATCTGGATAATAAGCTTTTTTAACAAGTAAATTCGGGCCTAAACACCGGACGGACGAGCAATGGCAGGCAATTTCATTTGCCAATGCAGAACGATGCCACGTTTCAAAAGAAGATTGAAGAGAGTTGTCTGCAATATTGCCAAGCGACGGTGCATCTGCAAAATCGGTTACGATCACATCACCGGAAAAAATATTCACATTTAATCGCGAGCGTCCATCCGGGTCATTGCGCACGGTTACGAGCAGTTCCTCGTGCAGGCGGGTCAGAAGTTCACGATCGCGTTCATCTGAACTGCACGCAAAAAACGGAAGTGTTCCGAAGAGCATCCACACATCTGGGTCACGAACATCAAGCAAGTGATGGATCGCGCTGCGGGTTTCGTCAAGCGTCAAAGATTCAAGCGCGCTGGCAAAATCACTTGGATACATCGGATGAACCTCATGGCGGGCACATTTCATTTCCCCGACAATTTGTTTATGAATGTGTTCAAGATGAGGAAGAGTCCGTTTATTCAGCATCGTCTCGGCCGATACCATCACATTTGCCTCAGATAAAATCCGGCTGTTTTCGATCATTCGGTCAAATAGCTTTTCCCGCTGGCTGTAGGAAGGTTTACGCTCCATATTGGCAAACCCGGCTTCCACAAAATCGTCTACAGTGCCCCAGTTATGGGAAATATGCAGAACATCAAGAAAAGGCGCAATCTCTTCATAACGCCCGGCATCAATCGTCAAATTGGAATTCATTTGGGTATAAACACCACGCTCGTGGGCATATTTGAGCAATGGTTTTACATACTGTTCAACTGATTTTTTGGAAAGCATCGGTTCGCCGCCTGTGATGCTGATCGCGCGCAAATGTGGAATTTCCTCCAGGCGTGACAGCAGCAGCGAAAGAGGCAGAGCCTCAGGGTCCTTTGTTTGAAGCGTATAGCCGACCGCACAATGCTCGCAGCGCATATTGCAGAGTGTCGTCGTCGTAAACTCAATATTAGACAGCCGGGCAAAGCCGGACTGGTCAATATCCATATAGCTTTCCCACGGATCAAACGCGGGTGAAATGGTTTTTTTCATTTTAAAAACACCTCTTTAATCTTTCAACACATAATTATACCGCTTTTTCACAGAAATGAAAAAGAAAGTTGAGAGGTACATCACTGCTCGGCTAAGCAGGATAGGTGATTGATAAATTTACAATCTTTAATAACATATTTACATATTCTTCATACTTGTACCGTATGATAGTAAGAGAAGCGGCATGACTATTTCCTAAATTGAAAGAGGTGCTTGAATGGGCAAAAGAAGAGGCATTGTCTTGATTGAACAAACTGAACGCAACAGCATGAACCGAAACAGGAAAAACCAAAGAAAGCTGCATCCGTTCAACCTTCAAAGACAGATGAACTCCATTTTTGTACCATTAAAAAAAGGTTACCGGCCGAATCCGCCTTGACTGGCAGGACCATCGGAATAGTCAAAATCATCCATTTCTCCTCTATTATTATCGTATTACTTTTCTTCAAAACAAAAAACAAGTATAGTGTGAGGTAACAACATATGAGGAGGAGCTACATAATGAAGAAAGCAACAGGTTTCATGGGAGCCGCTTTACTAGCTGGAGGACTTCTTGCCGGCTGTTCAGCTGATTCTGAGAATGCATCACCAGAGGAAAACGAAAACACAGCCGAAGAAACAACAACGGCGCCTCAGGAAGAAACAGAGCAAACTGAGCAGCAGACCGAGCAGCAAGAAACGGAAACAACAACAGAAACAGAAACAACAACAGACGCAGAGCAAGCAGCAGATGAAGCGGCCAGCGATGCCAAAACGGCAGCTGATAATGCAGCCCAGTCAACTGAAAAAGCCGTTGAGGAAGCGGATCAAGCTACACAGGGTGTACAGGATGAAGCAAGCAAAGCTGCCGATACGGTAAAAGAAAAAGCAGCTGATGCCGGCGCAGCCGTTGAACAGGGCGCAAGCGACGCGAGAGAACAAGCCGAAACAGCTACAGAAAATGCGACGGAAGAAGTGACCGAAACGGTGCAGGGAAAAGAAGCAACGGGGACATTTAACGGCGTAGCCGATCCGCATACAGTAGAAATTGAAGTAGACGGCGTACCAAACGCTTATCAAGTAGAAGCTGAAAGTGAAACGATGAAAAAATTTGAATCAATGGAACCTGGCCAAAGTGTGACATTTGTTTATGAAGAAAACGGTGAACAGCTTGTTATTAATGAGGTAAAATAAAGTGAAAAGCGCATCAAAACATGATGCGCTTTTCTCGTTTAAAAGGGACAGGCAAAGGGAAGAAAAAACTATAAGACAGCAAGGACTATAGGGGGATGGGAGATATGAATACATCTGGAATGCTTCGCGGGTATTTGGCTAAAGTAATGGATCAGGAAAGCTTTTTTTTTCACGTGATCAACTGCATGGAAAAACAGCTGGCAGACTGGGATTATGACACGCTTCTTTTATTCAACTGGGACAAACAGGAGGATTATGTTTCCGGTTTGTTTATTATAGACGGCTTCTCGCACTCTTTTACGGTAACAAAACAAATGTTGAAGGAGCTTCAGGCAGAAGCACCTTATGCGCTTGATTGCGTAATATGGGAAGCGCTTGTAGAAGATGGATTGATTTTAAAACAAAGCAACTATATTGACAAAGCGTTTATGTGAAAAGCGGCGGATTTTTCCGCCGCTCAAGAGCGTAGACAAAGTAAGAAAGCGGGCTTTGCGGGCAGTCTAAAGCGGCGAGAGATTTCTCTCGCCGCTTTTTTATTGACGTATTTGTCCGGATCCGCGAACAAGGGATTTTACGGTTGTAATGGCCGTCAACCCCATAGGACCACGTGCGTGCAGTTTTTGGGTACTGATGCCAATCTCTGCTCCATAACCGAATTGTTCTCCGTCCGTAAACCGGGTAGACGCATTTCGGTATAAAACTGCTGCATCGATTCCACGGAAAAATAACTCCACACTTTCTTCATTGTCCGTCACAATTGCCTCTGAATGCTTTGTGCCGTAACGGTTAATATGGGCCACCGCTTCTTTTGTACTGTCAACGAGCTTTGCAGACAGCGTCATAGCCAAGTATTCCTGGCCCCAGTCTTCTTCGGATGCTTCTTTAATATACTCATAGGAATGGGTCAGGTTATCATCGCCCCGTACTTCTACGCCGGCTTCCTGAAGAGCCGCAAACAACTCGCGCTGATAAGGCCAGTTTCGATGAATTAGCAGGCTTTCTGCTGCGTTACAAACAGAAGGACGATGTGTTTTCGCATTTAACGCGATATCGATAGCCATGTCCTGCTGAGCCGACTCATCAATAAAAATGTGGCAGTTTCCGACCCCTGTCTCAAGAACTGGAACAGTTGCCTGTTCAATCACTGATTGAATGAGGCCGGCGCCGCCCCGCGGGATTAATACATCTAAATATTCATTCAGCTTAAACATTTGAGCTGCAGTAGAGCGGCTTGTATCTTCTAAAAGCTGAATCGCATCTGCGGAAAGAGCAGACTGCTCGAGCGCTTTTTTCATCACCGAAACGAGCGCTTTATTGGATTCGAGCGCAGAAGTGCTGCCGCGGAGCAGAACGGCATTGCCTGCTTTTAAGCAAAGAGTAGCTGCGTCAACCGTTACGTTTGGACGTGCTTCATATACCATGCCGACCACTCCGAGCGGTACTCGGATCGTTTCAATCTCAAGGCCATGCTCAGTCGTCCACGATTCGACTGTCTCACCAATTGGGTCGTTTAGCTTTGTCAGCTGGCGGACTGCTTCAGCAATAGCGATTAAACGTTCTTCCGTCAGTTGAAGCCGGTCAAGCAGAGAATCGGTAAAGCCGGCTTCACGTCCAGCGGCCATGTCCTGCTCATTTGCCGCTAAAATGTAAGGTGTCTGTTCGACTAAAGCATCCGCAATCAGCAGAAGTGCCTCATCTTTTTCGGCTGTTGATTTCATTGCCATATCAAAAGATGCTTCTTTCAACCGTGCTGCTTTTTGTAATAGTTCACTCATGTTTTCCACTCCTAGCTCTCGTTTTTTAATGTTACCCAGTTATCGCGGTGAATCACTTCAGCCCGTTCGTTGATGGAATAAGCTTTTGCTTCAGGACCGGGCAGGCCTTTTACTTTTTCTAAATCAACCGATGAGTAAAAGACCTGGCCGCGGCCGAGTAATTCGCCGCTTTGGTTGCGTATATCTACAACATCCAATGCGTCAAACAAGCCTTCTACAGCCAGGATGCCGACAGGAAGAAGACTTTTGCCTCCTTTTAACACTGCTTTTTCGGCTCCTGCATCTACCGTAACCGTTCCGGCTGGCTTTGCATGAAGAGCGAGCCACTGTTTTTTTCGCTGCATATGCGGCTGCATCGGTGAGCCGATATAGGTGCCGGCCCCTTTTCCTTCAATAATATCAAGCAGCTTTCGTTCGCCGGTTCCGTTGCCAATAAAAACAGAAACGCCAAGAGACTGGGCTTTGTCTGCAGCCAGCAATTTTGATTTCATACCGCCGGTACCGACAGACGAGCCGCTTCCGCCCGCTGCCTGAAGCATTTCTTCCGTAATAGACGGAACAAAGTTAAACCGTTTTGCATTTGGATTTGTTTTCGGATTGCTGTCATATAAGCCATCAATATCCGTTAAAATGACCAGGCCGTCCGCCTGCAGGAAGCCGCTGACAAGTGCCGAAAGCATATCATTGTCTCCGTACGTTAACTCCTCAATCGAAATAGAATCGTTTTCGTTGATGATCGGCACAGCCCCGCGGCTTAACAGTTCACTCATCGACGTGTAGAAATTTTGAAACCGTCCTTTTGAATAAAAATCGCCTTTTGTAAGCAGCATTTGGGCGGTTGTAATGCCTTTTGGCGACAAGTGGGCAATATACCGCTGAATCAATAAGCTTTGTCCGACAGCCGCCGAGGCCTGGCGTGCGGCCATTACTTTCGGCCGCGCGGGGTAGCCAAGCGCCCGAAAGCCGGCTGCTACAGCACCAGAGGACACAACAATGACTTCGTGTCCTGCTTGCTTCATCGCCGCAATCGCAGATGTGTGATCTGCGATTTTTTCTTCCATAATGTTGCCGCTGTCATCTGTTAAAGAACTGCTGCCAATTTTTACGACAATACGTTGCTTTTTCATTGATTATCTCATCCTTTTCCATAAAAAAAAGCATACCGAATCGTCCATAAAGGACGGGTATGCTTTCCGTGGTACCACCTTTTTTGACGCAAAACTGCGCCCACTCTGCATCCATAACGGGGAAAGACCGGCTTATGTTTTCATAAGCAATGTTGGCTAGGGCAGGTTCTACAGTGCTTTTCCGCAGGAGTTTTTCAGCCAATGAACTCCCTCTCTAATCCGGCAGCTGTCTGTATACTAATCCCATCATTTTGATATATTTGTTTTTATTATCGTATATTCTAACTATTTGTCAAGCATATGTGGATGAGAACGCAGGATATCAAGGAAATGCTTTAAAATTCGTGCGGTCAGCCCCCATATAATCCGGTCTTCGTAAAGATAAAAATATTCTTCCATTCTCTTCGTCTGCCAGGCATAATTCTCTCCCTGTACGATTAAATGATAGGGGAAATTTTCTTCCGGCTCCGGCTTAAGCGCCACGTAGTGAAGCTCCGGCTCCGTTTGCAGCAAAAATGAAAGCGGTACGGTAAATATTTCACCTACCTCTGCTTCGTTCAGCTGCATATGAGATATGTCAATGAGGCCGGCATAACTATAAATGATTGTCCCAAACGGCGAAAGCATGTAATTAAGAGGAAAGAGGATCTCAATATGTTCCACCGGGATTCCCAGCTCTTCCTTCGTTTCACGAATGGCCGCATGAGCGGGGCTCTCGTCACTTTGATCGATTTTGCCGCCCGGAAAGCAAATTTCACCTGGCTGCCGCCGCATTAAAAGGGAACGGACTTCAAAAAGCACATGCAATTCGCCGTTTTTTTGAATAAGCGGCAGCAGGACTGAAAACTTGACTAGATTTTCGCCGCCCAGTATATCCGGAGTTCTTTCTCCAAACAAAGCTTTTAGTTCGTTTATATTCATTTAACCAGCTCCATTTTTCTTTCAAGACCCTGATGAGCCGGCCGTGATGCCCAAAGACACATCAGTTCACCTTTTCTTTCTTATCTATTATAGTTGAAAGCGGCGCACATTCAAAAAATTTGATTTTATAGTGTGAAAATATTCTAAAAAATTGTATGATAGAAGAAGTACATACATCAGCCCCTGTGCTGACGAATTTTTACACATGAGGAGTCCTTGAAGATGACACAAGAATTAACCGTACAATTAGCTGACACAAAAAGAGAAAAACCGGATCAATCCAACCTTGGATTCGGCCGTATTTTTACTGATCATATGTTTATGATGGATTACACGGAAGGCAGAGGATGGCATGATGCGCGCATCGTTCCATACCAGCCGATTACCCTTGATCCGTCGGCTATGGTGTTCCACTATGGACAAACGGTATTCGAAGGATTGAAAGCTTACTTAACAGAAGAAGGAAAAGTCTTTTTATTCCGCCCGGAGAAAAACATGGAACGTTTAAATCGCTCCAATGAACGTCTTTGCATTCCGCAAATTGATGGTGACTTTGTGATTGACGGGTTAAAAAAGCTGATTGAGGTAGACCAGGAATGGATTCCGACAGCGGAAGGCACATCTTTATACGTCCGTCCATTTATTGTTGCCACAGAACCGTTTTTAGGTGTTGCTCCATCGAAAAACTATATTTTCATGATTATCATGTCGCCGGTCGGTTCGTATTACAAAGAAGGAATTGCGCCGGTTAAAATTCTCGTGGAAAATGAGTTTGTCCGTGCGGTAAAAGGCGGAACAGGTGAAGCGAAAACAGGCGGAAACTATGCATCCAGCTTAAAAGCGCAGGAAGCAGCAACCGGAAAAGAATACTCACAAGTGCTCTGGCTTGATGGTGTAGAGAAAAAATACATCGAAGAAGTGGGCAGCATGAATGTATTCTTTAAAATTGACGGGGAAGTGGTGACACCTGCGCTAAACGGCAGTATTTTGCACGGGGTCACACGCGACTCAGTTATTCAGCTTTTAAAACACTGGAATGTACCGGTTTCAGAACGCCGCATTTCAATCGAGGAAGTTGCACAGGCTTACCGTGATGGGAAATTGGAAGAAGCCTTTGGAACAGGCACTGCTGCGGTTATTTCTCCAATTGGTGAATTTTTATGGGAAGAAGAAAAAATGGTGCTGAACGACGGCCAGACAGGTGAATTGTCAAAACGTATTTACGATACAATTACAGGCATTCAAAAAGGTAAGATCAAAGACGAGTTTGGATGGGTAACGGAAGTTCCCGTTTCAAAATAATTCCTACACTGTACGGATGAAACGAACTGCTCCTTTGGGCAGTTCGTTTCGTTTCAAAAGGAGGCAAAAAAATGACGGCGGTTTCGTTAGGATTTGGCTTATCGTTAATTGATTTACACGATTCCGGGTTTGAAGAGCAGACGAGCTGCTATGTGTTTCATGAGCCGAAAAAAGCGATTATTGAAACAAGTGCCAGCCCTTCTGTTCCTTTTTTACTGGAAGGATTAAAGGAACTACACATACAGCCAGAGGAGATTGATTATGTGATTGTCACGCATATTCATCTTGATCATGCAGGCGGCGCCGGCTTGTTTTTGGAATCCTGCCCGAATGCAAAATTGATTGTGCATCCAAAAGGCGCCCGCCACCTGGCAGATCCGAGCCGGCTGATTGCCAGTGCAAAAATGGTATATGGAGAAGCGTTCGATGAATTATTTGATCCAATTGTGCCGGTACCAAAAGAACGAATCATTGAAATGGAAGACGGAGGCGAGCTGGATCTTGACGGCCGCATTCTGCGGTTTCTTCATACACCAGGGCATGCGAACCATCACTTTTCCATCTGGGATGAAAAATCGGCTGGTATGTTTACCGGCGACACAGCAGGTATTAAATATGCCCAGCTAAAAAACAAAGAAACCGAGCTTTTTATGCCGACTACCTCACCGAATCAATTTGACCCGCATTTGATGAAGCAGTCTATCGATAAAATGATGGCCTTTCATCCGGAACGATTTTTCTTTAGTCATTATGGAATGAACGATCAGCCGAAGCGAGCTGCAAACATGGTGTTGGACTGGCTTGATGTGTATATGCAGGTTTTGGAAAAAAACAGCACAGTCGAAGAGATCGAAACGGTACTCATGCAAAAAGTCCGCGAACAGCTTGAACAGGCCGGAGTTGAGAATGATCATCCAGTTTATGAACTGCTTGCTATTGATCTCAGAGTCAGCGCCCAAGGAATGATCCATTATAAGGAAAAACAGCACTCAAAATGAGTGCTGTTTTTATTTGCATCGAGATGGACAGTTATTCACCTATCTGTTTCTCGATGCGCGAGAAAGCGAATCTCAAGCATGGTTAAAAACGGATGTTTTGGAGGTGATGATGCATGCGATCTTCTTGAATTCGCTCTAAATAAAGATTAGTAATGGAAATATCTGAATGTCCTGCCAGATCTTTTACAACAGCAAGCGGAACATCCTGTTCAAGCAAATTTGTGACAAATGTATGCCGGAACCAGTGAGGGCTGACATCAGGCCGGCTCCCGGCAGATTCGACGGCTTTTTTTACAAGCTTGTACAAAGCGGCGTAGGAAAGTCTTTTTTTATCCGCATGTATATCGGTTTTATTGTACAGGGCATAAAAAAGCGGCTCGGCTGAATGAGGCTGCAGTTCCGTTGTTTCGCCGCATACACTTCGATAATGAAAAAGAAGAGACTCGGTTTCTCTCATAACCGGAAGAGTGCGTTCTTTTCCGCCTTTTCCTATCACATCCACCAACAAATCACCCTGCCGGCTGCGCCGGAAACTTCCCCAATTTAACCCGATCAATTCGGAAGCGCGGATGCCGAGTGTCAACAGCATCATCCCGATCAGCCGGTTGCGGGCTTCAATCGCTTCTGCATTTTTCGTTGTTTTAATCGTTTTTGCAAAGCAATCGATAATATATCGTGCTTCCTGTGAAGACAGCTCGCGCATGACGGTCCGGTTTTCACCCGTTTCCGCTGTGTGTCCTTTTTGAACGCGTGGTTTTTGGATCCAAACCGACAGCTGGGCGGTATAAAAATGCGTATGAAAACCAAATTCAAGAAAACGGCGGAAAAACTCTAATTTTCTCAGGGCGCTTTTTGGCTTGTATGTGCTAATAATAAACCGGTTAAAGGCCTTGACTTCCGGAAAGCCAATTGCACGGAATTCAAGATTATGGTGAGAAAGATAAGAAAGAAGCGTTTTCGCATCACTTCGATACGCCTTGATCGTGTGTGGAGAAAATGTCCGGTTTTCTTTTAAAAGGCCAATCGCAAAAAAATACTCTAAAAATTCTTCATCTGTACAGTGGGCAAGAGACAAGTTGCGCTCTTCATCAAGCATATGCTCTTTTGATTGAAGCAGCTGCAAAAACGCTTCGTGTGAGGCTAAAATCGCCGGCAGATTCATGTTTTTCAGTCCTTTACCGTAAAATAATTATGTATAGTCCATATAATCTATAGTTATCTTTACTTCTAGTATAGCCGATTCTTTCTTGCAGGAAAAGCCTGAATTCATGTATAGTGAAGCGGTTCATCCCCGGGCGGTTAGGGAAAAGATAAAGAAACGAAACCAAAAAAGGAGTTCACCTATGCGAATCGGATATGCTTGTATCAATATGTCGATGCCGTCCAAATTTAAAACGTGCCGGCTGAAAACAGCCGAAACAGAAGGAATGGCCAAAATAAAAGAACTGGCGCTTCATAACTTAAATGAAACATTGGAAATCATTAAATGGAATGTGGCCAACCGGATTTATTTTTACCGGATGAGCAGCAACCTCATACCGCTTGCCACCCATCCGGTGGTGACATGGGAGTGGGGGAAAGATGAAGATGTTTTAAAAATTACCGATGAAATCAAGGAACTGGCAGCTGAATACGATGTTCGTTTGTCGGTTCATCCAGGCCAGTATACGTTGATCAATTCTCCTAACGAGGAAGTGGTGCAAAAGTCGATTTTAGACTTGATTCACCATCAGGAACTCTTAGATCTTACCGGCGGGCGCGATATGATTTTGCATGTCGGCGGTGCATATGGAGATAAGGAATCAGCAAAGGAACGTTTTGCTGAAACGTTTAAGCAGCTTCCGGAAGCGATCAAACAAACGATGCGGATTGAAAATGATGATAAGATTTTTACCATCCATGATGTGCTGGATGTGTGCGGCGAAACCGGTGCAGCGGCTTGTTTTGATATTCATCATCATACATGTAACCATGAAGAAGACGCGAAAATTGACGAAGTAATCCAGCGTGCCATCGACACGTGGCAGCATAAAGAAATCCCACCGAAAATGCATATCAGCTCCGGACGGGACGGAAAAACAGATCGCGCCCATCATAATTATATTTTAGAAGATGACTGGCGCTATTTTATCGAGCATTTGCCGGATTCATCCATTGATGTGATGGTGGAAGCAAAAATGAAGGAGCTCGCCGTCCTGCAAATACGGGAACAGTACCGTTAAAAAAACGCTCTTCCGCAGGGAAGGGCGTTTTAACGAAGCAGAGGAATCCGTTCTTTATATTGTTCAACCAGCATGCGGTTATGTTCATCGGCATCCGGCAGATTGCCGCTTAAAAAAATCGGCGGCTCCAATCCACGTTCAATCATTTTGGCAATCACCGAAGCCATAATGCCATTTAACAGAGCGGCACTGAGCAGGGTGGACGCCGGCCCGAACGGTGCTGGCGCTTTTTTGTCTGTTAACAGCGCATCTCCATAAGGAGCGCTGTTATCAATGACAAGATCCGCGGCATCACGCAGGGTCGTTCCTTCCTCGTGCCGGGTCTGGGCTCTTCGGCTATATTCCAAGGAAGTAATCGCGATTGTTTTCACGCCTGCTTTTCGGCCGCGAAGCAAAATGTCAATCGGAACCGGGTTAATGCCCGATGTGGATACGACGATCAGCACATCTTCCGGCCGAATATCGAGTTCATCCTCCAAAGAAGCGATATAGCCGTTTTGGCGTTCAAAGGTCGAAGAGCGCACGGCTCCTTTATGAAGCATCACATCTTCTAAAAAAATCGGCTGAATGCAGGCGAGTCCTCCAGCCCGGTAAAACAGCTCTTCTGCCAGCATATGCGAATGCCCGCAGCCGAATACGTGAACAATTCCTCCGCGCCGGACACTTTTGACAATCCATTCAGCGGCAATATCCGCCTGACTTGTTTGTTTGTGCGCTGCATCAACAAGCATATCCGCGACTCTGTGAACATATTTTAAGTACATCATCGTATCCCGCTCCTTTACCGGTTTATGTCGAGTGTGAACTTGTAGCGGTCCGCGCGGTAGGATGACTTCACATATTCAAGGGGTGTACCGTCTTTTAAGAAGGTATGCCGTTCAATCAGCAAAACAGGCGCTCCTTTTGGCACAAGCAGATGCGGCCGCTCTGCTTCACTGACGATCGCAGACTCCATTGATTGAACGGCGCGCCCAATCTCAAGTCCGAGTTCTTTTTCTATATGGTGGTAAAGAGAAGCCATAACAATGACCTCACTTAAGCCTTTGATTAAGTTGGCAGACATGTATACGGTCTCCAGAGCCATTGGCACTTCATCGGCCAGCCGGATTCGTTTGATTTCATATACAGGCGCATGTTCAGCGAGCGACAGCCGGTCTGCCACTTTTTTGTCCGCCGGCACAATTTGGAATGCAAGCAGTGCGCTGCCAGGGACCATTCCCCGCGCTCTCATATCTTCGGTAAAACTCGTGAGTCCAGAAAGGTTTTGTTCTAATTTTTGTTCTGCGACAAACGTGCCGCGGCCTTTTTGCCGGTACAGCAGTCCTTCATTTACGAGATTTGTAATGGCCTGCCGCACGGTCATCCGGCTGACATCAAGCTGTTCGGCATACTCCCGTTCAGAAGGAATAAGGTCACCAGGCTGTAATTCGCCCGTATCGATTTGCTGACGAATCATATGTTCAAGCTGATAGTAAATTGGCACAGGCGAGCGTTTGTCAATCATATCGTTCTTCCTTCCATATTCGACAATGAAAGCGCTTCATTATCTACTATTATTGTAACACATGGGTGATGGTGCAGTACAGACGCCGGGAACTCTTCTGAGATATTTCCTGAAAACAAGCGTGCGACTGCTTCTGCTTTTCGCAAGCCTGAGGCAAGCAAAAGAATTTCACGGCTTTTCATAATAGACGCAATTCCCATTGTAATCGCCTGCTTTGGCACTGCTTCTGCTGATTCGAAAAACCGGGCGTTTGCCTGCCGGGTAGAATGGGTCAGTGTCGTCACATGGGTGATTTGATCGAAGGATGTGCCTGGCTCGTTAAAGCCAATATGTCCATTTTCGCCGATGCCAAGCACCTGCACATCGATTTCTTTTTTGTCAATGAGCGCTTCATACCGGGTACACTCATTTTCTAAAAGAGCCGCTTCTCCATTAGGTATATGGATATTTTCCAATGGGATATCAATATGCTGAAAAAAGGTTTCCTGCATAAATGAATGATAGCTGTTCGGATTAGATGTCGGCAGTCCGATATATTCGTCTAAATTAAAGGTCGTCACATGCCGAAAGGAAATGCCTTCGTTTTGATGCGCAGAAATGAACTGCTCGTACATCCCTTTTGGGGTAGAGCCTGTCGCCAAGCCGATAACAGGAGCGGGAAGCTCTTTGATCTTTTTTATTAAAACATCTGCGGCTTGTTTGCTCATCGCTTCATAATCGGGAACGCGGATAATCTTCATTTTTCCCTCTCCTTTTCAAATGCCACAACGCCGCGGCAAATCGTTTTTTGTACACAAAACTGTCCATCATATACGACAAGGTCAGCGTCTTTTCCTGGTGCAATACTTCCTTTTCGCTCAAACAGCCGTATCTGCTTTGCTGGGTTTTCGGCGGTCATTTTAACAATATCCCGTATCGTGCAGTCCGTAAACTTCCGCATGTTTTGAATGGCTCCCTGCATAGATAACGTGCTGCCGGCCAGAGTACCGTCTTCAAGAACAGCCCTTCCGTTTTGAACGGTGACCGCCTGTCCGCCAAGCTCATATTCTCCGTCCGGTACGCCTTTAGCGCGCATAGAATCCGTAATCAATATAGTCCGGTCCGCTGTTTTTTGTTCAAAGGCAAGACGCACCATCTGCGGATGGATATGAATGCCGTCCACGATCATTTCCACATAAAGCCCGCTGTGAAGCAAGGCACCTCCGGCAGTACCGGGTTCACGGTGGTGCATGCCCCGCATTCCGTTATAAAGATGGGTGATATGGGTCAGTCCGGCTTCGGCCGCATTACAGAGTTCATCAAATGTAGCATCAGTATGGCCGGCGGATGCGGTAACGCCTGATTGTGTTAAATAAGCGACAAGATCCATTCCGTATTTTTCTTCGGGTGCCAGTGTAACGAGGCGGATCTTTTCACCGGAGAGGGTATTCCATTTTTTAAACTGCTCTACATCCGGCTTCTGAATCGCTTCACGCGGCTGGGCGCCAGGGTGTTTTGGAGAAATAAAAGGGCCTTCTAAATGAATACCAGCTATTTCTGCTTCACCCGGCTTCTGTTCGTAGTGCGAAAAGCAGTCTAGCGCTTGTTCAATCGCTTCTTTTGCTTGTGTCATAGTCGTCGCTAAAAAAGTGGTTGTGCCTTCAGACGGAAGATACGCCGCCATTTTATGCAGGGAAGCCTGTGTGGCATCCATTGTATCGGCACCGGCTGCGCCGTGAATATGAATATCAACTGCTCCAGGCAGAATCATCGACTCAGCAGAAGTGGAAACAGACGGCACGTCAGATGGACACGCTGACAAGGGGCCTACAGCAGCAATTTTCCCATCTGTTATATGAACAAATCCGGGAGAAAATACTTCGTTTTCTGCATAAACGGAGCCGCCTTTTATCACATATTCCTTCATTTTACAGCACCTCATTTTGTATATATTTAGTTTTAGTGTAACCGAGTGAAAACTAGTTGTCTATACCAATTAGCAACTGTAGTCTCAAAATTTACGGGGTTATACTTTTGAAATTTCATTTATTGGTATAGACAACTATACTTTAGACGTGATAAAGTGCTGTTAACGAAACCGTTTTCTAATTTACTTTTTAAGGGGGATGGATATTCATGATGAAATATCTGCAAAATATTGGCCGTTCGTTAATGCTGCCGGTAGCTGTACTTCCGGCTGCCGCGATTTTGATGGGAATCGGCTACTGGATTGATCCGGCCGGATGGGGAGCAGACAATGCGGCCGCTGCTTTCTTAATTAAAGCGGGATCGTCAATTATTGATAATATGGCGATTTTGTTTGCAGTCGGGGTTGCGCTTGGCATGTCAAAAGACAAAGATGGATCGGCAGCGCTGAGCGGGCTGGTTGCTTATCTCGTAGTCACTACACTCCTGTCAACCGATTCGGTGGCCATGCTGCAAGGGACGGACCCTGAAAACGTCAATGCGGCATTTGACAAAATCGGCAATCAGTTTATCGGTATTCTATCGGGTATTGTGGCTTCTATGATGTATAACCGGTTTAGTCATGTGCAGCTTCATGATGCGCTTGCTTTTTTCAGCGGCAAACGTCTCGTGCCGATTATGACGGCGGTGGCGATGCTTGTTATCTCCGGTGTATTGTTTTTTGTCTGGCCTGTTATCTTCACAGCACTCGTCTCATTTGGAACAGCGATCAGTAAGCTTGATTTTATTGGTGCCGGCTTGTACGGCTTTTTCAACCGTCTCCTGATTCCAACCGGTCTTCACCACGCTTTAAACTCTGTTTTCTGGTTTGATGTAGCGGGGATTAATGATATCGGCAATTTTTGGTCCGGAACCGGTGAAAAAGGCGTAACTGGCATGTACCAGGCGGGATTTTTCCCGGTGATGATGTTCGGTCTTCCGGCTGCGGCGCTGGCGATGTATCATACAGCCAAAACGAAGCGGAAAAAGCAGGCTGCATCTCTATTGCTTGCGGCTGGATTCGCGTCCTTTTTCACCGGTGTGACAGAACCGCTGGAATTCTCCTTTATGTTTTTAGCACCGGCGCTATATGTCGTGCATGCGGCATTGACTGGGCTGTCTCTTGCTGTAGCTGCGTTTTTCCACTGGACCGCAGGCTTCGGCTTTAGTGCAGGGCTTGTAGATTTTGTGCTCAGTTCAAGGCTTCCGCTCGCCAATATGCCATATATGCTGCTTTTGCAGGGTCTTGTCTTTGGCCTGATTTATTACGTCATGTTCCGATTTTTAATTCAAAAGTTCGATTTGAAAACACCGGGACGAGAAGAAGAAACAGCACAAATGGAAGATGCTGCTCCAGGCAGCCGATTTGAGAAAATGGCTGCTGTCATTTACGAAGGGCTTGGCGGTGACGCCAATGTCGCTTCTGTTGATAACTGTGTGACCCGCCTGCGCGTTGAAGTAAGAGATATGAAAGCAGTAGACGAAGCAAAAATCAAATCAACCGGTGTGCCGGGCACCCATGTTGTAGGCCCAAACAGCATTCAAGTTATTGTCGGCACGAATGTACAGTTTGTGGCGGATGAAGTTGCCCGTATACGGAATAAGCGATCATAAAAAAGCCGCCAATAGGCGGCTTTTTTTATGATTATTTCAATGCGCGGCAGAATTGGCACACCTTAGCCTGCCCGATTTTCGATCAGTACAAGTTCCACTTCCTCGAGAAGTACTTTTAACCGGTTCTGCCACTTTTTTTCGACAGCAGCCATTTCTTCTTCGGATGCATCCAGCTTGTTTTTGTAACGATCCAGCTTACTCAGCCAGTCCTGCACATCGTTAATCTCGCCAAACTGACTTTGAATGTCTTTATAATGCTTTTCTTTTTTTGAAAAGTCCTGTCCCATCAAGCCGCCGAGCTCTGCGTACATGTAGCGGAGCGCTTTAGATTGAATCCGTACTTTGTGAAGCGCTTTAATGGATCCAGGTGCTCGTTTCCCATATGCATCCATGGACTGCTTATATCGCTCAATTTTTTCGTTGAATTGGTTTTCAAACAAAAGGATCTGGGCCTCCGGGTCAATGGATAATGCGTAAAAAGGCAGTTCCTCTGCAGAAAAAGCTGACAGCCGGCGGCTCGCTTTTTCGATTAATGGGGGCAGGCTTTGCTGCAGCTTTTTTTGCAGCTTTTTTCGTTTTTTACGGACTTTTTTTAAAAGCTGCTGGTGAACCTTATCGTTTCGGCTCTCAAATGTCTCTAAAAACACATCCGCTTCACGCACCGGGTTAAGTAAAGAATGGATGTTTTTTAACACCTTTATAACAGAATGATTTTTAGGTACGTTTAAAAATTGAAGCAAAGCCATGATCTTTCTTCCTGTTACCCGGGCTTGATGAACTGCTTCGATATCATCCGTTTTTAAGCATTTATGGCATAAATGCAAATACCGGCTGATCCGCTTTTGAAACCACGATTCCCACTGTGCCAGCCGCCAGTCATTTCCTTCATCCAGGCATTCGCTGCACATAAAGTGCTGTTTGATTGGTATTAAAGATTGCTCGTTTTCACATAACAGGCATGTATTTGTATCACTCTGTATCATTCCATCACCCGCTTTCTTATTCTGTTTTTTGTTTTCCCTCTTTTTCAAAAAGTTAACGCGCTCCATCAAACGAATAATTTATTGTCATGCAGATGAATATGTTCGTTATTTGCATGTTATAATGGATTCGAAAATAGGGAAAGAAGAGAAAAAGCCACCAATGGCGGATGTTAAGGAGAATATGAAGATGACTGGATTAAAAACAAAAACGATTATGATGCTCGGATCGGGAGAATTGGGCAAAGAAGTAGTGATGGAAGCTCAGCGGCTTGGCGTAAAAACGATTGCCGTAGACCGTTATGCGGATGCGCCCGCGATGCAGGTCGCTCATTCCTCCCATGTGATCAATATGCTTGATGGGGCAGCGCTGCGTGCCCTAATTGAACAGGAAAAACCCGACTTTATTATTCCGGAAATCGAAGCCATTGCCACTGAGACACTGATTGAGCTGGAGGAAGAAGGGTATCATGTTGTGCCAACAGCCAAAGCGGCAAATTTAACGATGGACCGCGAAGGAATCCGCCGTCTTGCCAGCGAAACACTGGGACTGCCTACCGCAAAATATGCGTTTGCCAATACGCTTGAAGAGCTGCAAGAAGCGGTAGAGACGATCGGTACACCGTGTGTGATCAAGCCGATTATGAGTTCATCCGGCAAAGGCCAGAGCGTCTGCCGCTCAAAAGAAGAGATCGAATCTTCCTGGAATATCGCGCTTGAAGGAGGGCGGGCGAAAAAAACTCGGGTGATTGTAGAAGAGTTTATTACGTTTGAATCCGAAATTACACTGTTAACTGTCCGTTCCGTTTCCGGTACAACCTTCTGTGCGCCAATCGGCCACATTCAAGAAGATGGCGATTACATTGAATCATGGCAGCCGCATAACATGACGGAGATCCAGACTGCAGAAGCAGAAGCGATTGCCCAAAAAATAACAGATACGCTTGGCGGTTACGGCTTATTTGGCGTAGAGCTGTTTATTACCGAAAACGGCATTTACTTTAGCGAAGTATCACCGCGTCCTCATGATACAGGAATGGTGACAATGGTAACGCAGGATTTATCTGAGTTTGCTCTTCACATCCGGGCTGTCCTTGGATTTCCGATTCCTGGAATACGACTTCTTTCACCTGGTGCGAGCCGTACGATCAAAGCCTGGGAAGAGCAGACTTCTTATGAAATCAAAGGAATTGAAAAAGCACTGGCAGCGCCCGAAACGCAGGTGCGTGTGTTTGGGAAGCCGGAAACAAAAAAAGGCCGCCGCATGGCTGTTGTGCTAAACAGCGCTGAAACGGTCGAGAAAGCGCGTGAGCAGGCGGAAGCCGCTGCCGCTCATATTACAGTGGAATACCAATAAAACGACACGATTAAAAAAAGGAACCTGAATCAGGTTCCTTTTTTACGGGGCATGCTGCCGATTTAATAAAAGTCAGTACGCTCCCGCTCTTGCAGCTCTTCCGCTGCTGTCTGCAGGTCATACATCGTGATCATGAAAACCGTATAATCGCCTCGTTCCGCCCGTTTATCCGCTGCTGCTTTTAAAAACTTGGGCGATCCTTCTCTTTCTTCATCATAAACGAGCAGAAGCGCGTCCGTATTATCGAGTGAAAACTCATCTCTCGCTTTGAACTGCCAGGGTCCTATGTATGGCTTTTTAGATACGGCATCTACAAAATCGGCCTGGTCGATAATGCTGTTATAGTAATCCTGCCGCTCTTCCTTCCAATTTTTCTCCTGCTCTAAAAAAGGGGTTAAAACACCGAGCTTCAAGTCCGGAAACTCTTCTTTCAAGGAAAAAACCACTTCCGCTCCCCACAGCTCCACGCCGGGCTGTCCACCGATAATCACCCATTGGAGCCCCTCGTCAAGAAGCGTACGCAGCCGCCCCTCAAGCGCAAGTTTGATCACGGAAATGCCAGGGTGTCTTTGATCCCATATACCAAGCTCATGGCTTTTGTAGCCGGAGAGCAAAATCGTTTTAACCAATTCAACCACCTCGGGTCCATTATACAGGGAAGAATGGTAAAATGAAAAAAGACCAGCATGAAAAGGGGAAAACCATGAACGTTTTTACAATGGAAGGCGTAACAAAAACAGTAGGGGAAAAAGAGCTGTTTCAGCATATTTCTTTTTCGATCACAGAAGGAGATAAAATTGGTATTCTCGGTATCAATGGAACTGGCAAAACAACACTTTTAAACGTGATTGCCGGCCTGGATGACTGGGACGAAGGAAAAAAGGACCATCCGAATGACTATTCGATTTCCTACTTGTCTCAAAATCCGGACTTTGATGAGAATATGACTATTATGGATTATTTATATGCCAGCCAATCACCGGTTTTTTCGGCGATTAAAGAGTATGAGCGGGCGCTTCTTCGGCTGCAGGAAAATGCCGAAGACGAATCGGTGCAGCAGGAGCTGATGAAGCAGCAGCAGCGAATGGATGACCTGGGCGCATGGGATACAAGTGCGGAAGCCAAAACGATCTTAACAAAGCTGGGCCTGCCGAATTTTGGGCAAAAGCTGTCTGAACTGTCCGGCGGCCAGAAAAAGCGGGCTGCTCTTGCTAAAACGCTCATTGAAACACCGGATCTGCTTATTTTGGATGAGCCGACGAACCACTTGGACTATGACAGTATTAAATGGCTTCAGGAATACTTGAAGAAATCGCAGAAAGCGGTGCTGTTTGTCACGCATGACCGGTATTTTCTCGATGCCGTCGCGGATAAAATTTGGGAGCTTGAGCGCGGGAAATTGTATGAGTACAAAGGCAATTATGCAGACTTTCTTGAAGCAAAAGCTATTCGGGAAGAAAACGAGACGCTTGAGCAGGGCAAAAAAGAAAGCTTGTTTAAAAAAGAGCTTGCCTGGATGCGCAAAGGAGCCAAAGCCCGTACCACCAAACAAAAAGCCCGTATTCAGCGCTTTGAAGTCCTGGATACGGAAGTGAAACAGAAGCACAGCAGCGAATCTCTTCAAATGGACCTTGGCGGCGCCCGTCTTGGCAAAAAAGTACTCGAGCTTCAAAACATTCAAAAATCTTTTGGCAGCCAGGCGATTTTAACCGATTTTTCCTTTTTGTTTAAGCGAGGGGACCGGATTGGAATTGTCGGACGCAACGGCAGCGGGAAATCCACATTGCTTAATATTATCGCAGGCCGGGAGACGGCAGATGCCGGCAGTCTGGACCAGGGTCAGACTGTGAAAATCGGATACTATACACAGGAAAACGAAGACATGGACGAGAACATGCGAATGATCGAGTACATTCGGGAAACCGCCGAATCAATCCAGCTTAAAGACGGCAGCTTCGTTTCAGCTGCACAGATGCTGGAAAAGTTTTTGTTCCCTATGCATACGCATGGCACATTGATCCGAAAGCTTTCAGGCGGGGAAAAGCGGCGCCTTTATTTATTAAATATTTTAATGTCCGCACCAAACGTTCTTTTACTAGACGAACCAACGAATGATCTCGACACGCAGACCCTGACGATTTTAGAAGACTACCTGGAGCATTTTTCTGGTGTGGTTGTAACGGTATCCCATGACCGCTACTTCCTTGATAAAGTGTGTCACCAGCTGCTTGTTTTCAAAGGACAGGGTACCGTCGATTTTTACTATGGAAGTTACTCTGAGTTTCTAGAAGAAAAGCAGGAGGCACCTGTTGAAGAAGCGAAGCCAAAAGTGGCAGCTGCACCGCCGCGCCCGGAACGAAAAAAGAAAATGTCGTATTCGGAAACGCGCGAATGGGAAACGATTGAGGATGACATGGAAGCCGCAGAGCAGCGGCTGGCGGCTATCTCAGAGGAAATGGCGACTGCGGGCAGTGATTTTGGGAAATTAAACCTGTTAATGGCAGAAGAAACAGAACTCAAAGAAAAGCTTGACCACATGATGGAAAGATGGGAATACTTAGCAGAAAAAGCAGGCGAATAATCAAAAGGCTTCCGGGTGTCCGGAAGCCTTTTTGTATTACCGGGTAATCGTAGCACTCCAGCTGCCGCCGCCGCGGTCACAGGTGAATTGTCCGGAAGCTGTTCTGCCGTCTGCAGACAGTGTACCTCTGTAGTCACAGTTGTTTCCGTCGCTGCTGTTTCGTCTTTGAATGCGGACGTTGTTTCCTTGCAGCGTAATCGTTAAAACAGCCGTAACAGGCGTTTGACCGGGCTGTGTCCATCTTGCATCAAAGATGTTGCTGTTCCCGCGACGTGTCCATACCCCGCGCCAGGCGCCTTCCTGCTCATCCCATCTCCGGCCGAGCCGATCCCGGTCATCGGGCTGCTGACGCCGTTCAATTACGGCACTCCAGGTGCCACCGCCGCGGTTACAAATAAATTGTCCGCTTACCGTCCGGCCATCAGCACCGAAGTTCCCTGTATAGTTACAGTTATTTCCATCGCTGCTGTTTCGGCGCAGCACAAAAACAAAAGATCCAGCTGTATAAATGGTTAGAACGGCCGTGATATCCGGCTGACCTGCCAACGACCATCTTCCATCAAACACGTTACTGTTTCCACGCCGCGTCCAGACGGCCCGCCAAGCACCTTCTTGAACAATCCAGCGACGTCCTAATCTGTCTGGCTGCCCCTGCGCGCTGATCACGTTGGCTGGAACAGCTTCATAAGGCAGCATGCCATAAAAACCGTAATAAGGATGCCAGTATGGATACATATTGCATCTCCTCCGCCCATTAAATTTAAATCCTGCTCTTCATCATATGTATCACGAAGGTAATGTGTCCGCATGGCGATGTAGAAGAAAAGAATTCGACAAAACATGCCAAAAAAATCGGTTGTCGTTTGACACGCTTTTCTTTCGCAGAACGGTATGATAAAAAGAAAAAAAGGGTGCGTGGACAAAATGAATCGAAACATAAATTGGTGCTGCAGCAAGTGCCAAAAGCCTATTCTGGCGAATGATTTAATTGCATGGACGAAAAAAGAAACACTAGTTCATTTAATTTGTGATGCTTCGCAGCTGATGGAGGGTGTTCACTATATTGGCCGGGCTGAGCAGGTTATGAATGATGAAACATCAGATCAACGGCACGCCTAATCCGCCGGTGTACAGCAAGGATCTCTTTCTTTGCAGGGTTTTGTATACGCTTTCATACTAATATGGGTCTGTCGATTACGCTTAGTTTAAGACTAAGCGTTTTTTTGCGTATAATCGTTTTCCATTGGACAAAAACTACCTTCTGTATAGATAGAACGCTCATAACCCGTGGATGTCCAACAACAGAAGAACTGAGGGACTTAGAATGATAACGATTTTAATTGCACTTCTTCCTGCTCTGACATGGGGAAGTATCGTACTGGTGAGCGTAAAATTAGGCGGCGATTCTCATAGCCAGACTCTTGGCATTACCATTGGAGCGCTTGTTTTTGCTTTCGGTATGTATCTGTGGGCACAGCCTTTTGTGAATACAACCGCTTGGATGGCGGGTATTGTCTCCGGTCTTTTCTGGGCAGTTGGCCAGAAAAACCAGCTCGGCAGTGTACCGCATCTTGGTGTTTCAAAAGCCGTTCCGATTTCTACCGGTATGCAGCTGGCCGCTACAACTCTTTTTGGCGTTATTGTCTTTAAAGAATGGACGACTGCTACAGCGGTTTTACTAGGGATTATATCGATCGTACTGATTATCACAGGGGTCGTGCTGACATCGATTACAGAAGGCGGAGAAGACCCAGGTAAAAGATCGGGCAGCCGGCGAAAAGGGCTGCTTTTGCTGCTCATTTCAACAGCGGGCTACCTGCTCTACGTTGTGATTATCCGCTGGTTTAACATCGACAGCTGGGCCGCTATTCTGCCTCAAGCAATCGGGATGTTTATTGGTGCCGTGCTGCTGACGCTTAAACATAAGCCCTTTAACAAATATGCTCTACGCAATACTTTGTCTGGCATTCTTTGGGGCATTGGCAATCTCGGACTGCTTTTATCCATACCGCGGATCGGCGTAGCCACCAGCTTCTCCTTGTCTCAAACGGGCGTCATTATTTCAACACTGGGCGGCATTTTTCTATTAGGAGAAAAGAAAACGAAAAAACAGCTTGTTCTTGTGCTGGCAGGCTGCTTGCTTATCGCAGCCGGCGGCGTGCTCGTCGGTTTTACAAAAACGTAATATGCTAAAGGAGGAAGAAGCATGTATCCTGACTTAAAAGGAAAAGCAGTGGTGATTACCGGCGCTTCTTCAGGACTGGGCCGGGCGATGGCTGTCCGATTTGGGCGTGAAGGCGCGAAGGTGGCAGTAAATTATTATCAAAATGAAGAGGACGGGAAAAAAGTAGCCCAGGAAGTGCAGCAAGCGGGCGGGGAAGCAATTTGGCTGCAGGGAGATGTATCCAAGGAGCAGGATGTAAAAGCCTTGATTACAAAAACAGCAGAAGTGTTCGGCTCTATTGATATCATGATTAACAACGCCGGAATTGAAAATGAGGTTCCATCCGAAAAGCTGAGCCTGGATGATTGGAACAAAGTCATAGATACCAATTTAACCGGAATGTTCCTCGGCTGCCGTGAAGCCATCTCTTACATGCTCGACCACGGGATTAAAGGAAATGTCATTAATATGTCAAGCGTTCATGAAGTAATTCCATGGCCGCATTTTGTTCATTATGCAGCTAGTAAAGGCGGCGTGAACATGTTAACACAGACATTGGCGCTTGAATATGCCCCGAAAGGCATCCGTGTGAACAGTATCGGGCCTGGAGCGATCGATACGCCGATTAATGCCGAGAAATTTTCGGACCCGAAGGCAAAAGCAGACGTTGAATCTCTCATTCCAATGGGTTATATTGGAAAACCGGAAGAAATCGCGGCTGCTGCCGCCTGGCTTGCTTCTTCAGAATCAAGCTACGTAACAGGCATCACGCTTTTTGCCGACGGAGGCATGACGAAGTATCCTGGTTTTCAAGCGGGCAGGGGCTGAACCCAATAAAGCTGCTTTCCTAGAAAGGAAAGCAGCTTTATGACGTATAGCCTCTTTTTTTGTTTTCATAAAAAAGATAATGGGAGCAATTCAACAAGCTGCTGACAGATGAATTGGCATTTAAACGGACAGCACGCGAATGGTACCATGAAGAGCTTGAAATTGCCATTGAAATGCCTTCCAGATTACTGGAAGGCAGCACGGAGAAAGTGGTTGAAATCGAATTAAAAAGCGGCTGCAGCATTTTTTGTGATTGCTGTAAAAGATATTATTATACACAGACTTGAATTGGTGCTCGTCTCCAATGTCCAGTTTCCTGAAGACCATGAAGATTATCAATGGGCATACCGAATGTTTTTGCTGCACAGGGATGATTTAATCGACCGCGAGTACGTAAAACAAGAATCATCGCTTAAAATAAAAACAAATAAATGGATCCAGGACTGGATAAAAACTGAAACGTAAAATTTCTCTTTTTTCTCATTGTTAAAAGTTTACTTCTTAAATGAGAAAAAAGATATTCGACTTTCTATAATAAATATTATGTTAACTTTAAAAAATTCAAATAGGACCATAACTGGTCCCCCCACGTTTTTATAATATTAGTTATAAGAAACCTCTGCTCTCCAAGTTGACTATAATCATTAGGTCTATCCCAATAAGCTTTGCAGTCGTCCCCATAATATTCAGGTACGTCCAGTAACTTTCGGGTCCGTACTGATAATTAACTTTTTTGGAGGTTGTTACTCATGAACTTCGCACAAGCGACCGATGATTTTTTAATGTCACTGGAAGTGGAAAAAAATTATTCAAAAAACACTATCGTTGGTTACGCAAATGATTTAAGGGCTTACGAAGACTTCTTGCGCAGTCACAAGCGCTCACTGGAACTGAATGACTTAACACCATCAACGAGCCGAAGATTTATTCAGGACCAAGTATTGAATCATAACGCCAAACCCCGAACCTTGCAGCGCCGCATTTCCTGTTTAAAGTCATTGAGTTCATTTTGTTTAAAAGAACGTTATATGGAATCAGACTTTATGGCAGGCATTCAAGCTCCGAAATCTGATAAAAATCTTCCTGTTTATATGTCTTTGGAAGAACTAAAAAAACTCTTTCGCTTTTTAGAAAAAGATGAGCGACCGCTTGCTTACCGAAATAATTTGTTATTTAAGCTGCTGGCTACGTCAGGAATGCGCAGACAGGAGCTTGTTGATTTAACATGGGAGCAAGTAAACCTGGATAATCAGACTATTAGAGTGTTTGGAAAAGGAAAAAAAGAACGCCTCCTCCCTATGCATATGATGGTAGTGCCTTTATTTCATCGGTACAAAGAACATTTAGGAGAACATCAATTACATGATACAGAACCCGTGTTTTTAAATAAAAATGGAGAAAAAATGACTCCTCACGGCTTGCATGTTATATTCAAGGATATCTTACTAAAAGCCGGGCTGCCGCCGAAACGGTTTTCCCTTCATCATTTAAGACACACTTTTGCAACGTTATTATTGCAACAGGCTGATGGTAAAGTTGACCTTAAAACCCTTCAAGAATTATTGGGGCATAAAAGTTTAGCAACGACATCTATGTATACACACATTGACTTTGAACAAAAAAAGAAAGCCATCCACTCTTTTAAGATAGAGTAAAAATAACTGTCTCATTTTCATGAGACAGTTATTTTTAACTTGCTGCATTGTTTGCTAAAACCAATTTTTTAAACAGGTCTGGATGTGTCGTGTAGATACGCATTAATTCATCAGCAGATAAGTTTAGATTCCCATTGCTTTGAACCTCTTTTGTCTCATTTCCCGCAGTTACCTCGGCAAGTTTATTGCTTTGTTCCTTATCCGATTTTTGCTGCAGAGCCCCTTCTAATTCTTCTTCAATTTCTGTCAAAGCCGTTCTTAGCTGGGGAATTTTACGTTTATCGTTCTTAAGATACCGCGCAATATTTTCCTTATCACTATGCCCCAGCAAATATTTAATATTTTCACGTTCTATTTCCCGTTCCTCAAACAGTGTTGCTATGGAATATCGGTATCCGTGAGGTGTTCTTTCTTTTTTTCTGTTCAGCCTAAACGTTTACAAACTATATCAGTAAGACGGTTTAGTTGTTTATTTGCAAGAGGCAGTCCTTTTAATCCGTAACAAAGCGGGTCATTTGGCTTTAAATCATTAGTTTTAACATACTCTTTTAATGTAACTAATAATTTGGGCGGAAGCGGCAATATCTGAACTCATACTCTCTTGTTGGGTAGGTTATATGATATAATACTAGTAACAGCTACATACAGGATGGGTGGCGGCAATCCCCGGTAGAAGGGGGGTGCAGCCAATGACGACGTTTCAAACACTCTCACTTATGATTATGTTTGCATCTCTTGTTGTTTCGATTATTGTTGCAACAAAAAAATAACCCGTCCTGTGTACAGAGTTCGCGGCTCTATACTGGGTTATTTTTTTGACCTATTCAATTAGCCGCCGACATTCTGTCATGAGCTGTAAAGACGGGGATGTGTCCAGCATCCCTGTTTGTTATTATATCTTCATTATAGAGAAAATATTCAGTATTTGCAAAGTGTAGTCTCGTTAATTACAAAAAAGCTTCATTTATTCTATTGTATCTTAATATGATAAGAGTCGCCTCCATTTTGAGGCGAAACACTTTTACTGCTGGTAATATAGCTTATCCAAACTAAAATTAAAAACTAATTTACATTAACCCTTCGTGTTTTTCCCTGTTATTCTTTGAAAGCTAACGAAGCAATAAATAATATGTATATTAACATAAGACTCTGAGTAAACTAATCTTATTTAAAACTTTAGGAGGCTTCACATATGGAACCTTATAACGAGTTATATAAGATTATCGTCATTGAACATGGAATCGAAGCCGATAAAAAATTTGAATTCAATGGATACTATCTTACGGTAGCCGATTATATTCAAGCTGTTTCAGATCGTGGCGGTCATAAGAAAGTACTGGCTGTTCTAAAGATGATTGATCACTCAAATATTGAAACTTTCGTCAAAGGTGCTATCCATCGGATTATTCAAGAAACGCTTGTCGGAAACAAAGATTTCGTAAATTACTATAAGCCGATTATTAAAAAAGTAAGTTAAGCGGTCTGCCATTTAAGTGCCTGCTTTTTTGTTATTAAATTTTCCTAAAACTGAAATTTTAGGAAAAATATAAAATAAGTACTCCCAAAGCTGCAAATAAACCCATTATAAGTTCTCCCCTTTAACTGTCCAAAATTTTTTATAATATATAGTATTTATTGGCTTCCTTATGTGGGGATTTTGGATTGTCAACACTAAAATCAGTCACTTACTGTACGGGAGATTTTAGAGGAAATGCAGTCACGCAGAGATCAGCTGGAACAAAATCAAAAATTGTCCGTTGGACTTGAACAGATTATTGATGCTGGGATTAAGGATTTAAACAGTATGATTCGATGGATTGAAACAAAAATGTAAGTAAGTGATTCACACATACATACGTAACAAAGCCCGGTTTTTTCTCGGGTTCTTTTTTACTATGTTCTGTTTTCTACCCAATTGATGCTATATTGAAATCTGAAAATTTAGAGTGCTACCCCCGTGTTTACCTAATTACTAGTAGTCAAGATTCCTGAGAGTATTATAAAGGGCAAGCACTTGATAAGCACACAAGCAAAAACTCCGTAAGCGGGAATACGGGTGCATTATGATAGGATATGGCAAAATCCGGACGAAAAAAGAGATAACGTCCCCCGTCTTGCGGCTTTTATTTTGCTTACTCGTGTTTTAAATCCATTTTAAAAAATACTGTTTTCGTATTGATTGTTGCTTTAAAATAAATCAAAAAGCAACATTCTTTTCTAAAAGAGCGTTAAGAAAAGAGCGAAAAAATAAAAACATCATGATAATCATCGGTTCCTTTATGGGAGTCTTTTTTTATTTGTAAAAAGTTTAAAACAATTCAATTTGGGTATAATAAAACGGATTCGAATGTAAGGAGGCATATAAATAATGGAACGCGGAAAAGTTAAGTGGTTTAATGGTGAAAAGGGATTTGGATTTATTGAACGTAACGGCGGAGAAGATGTATTTGTACATTTCTCAGCAATACAAGGTGAAGGTTTCAAGAATCTTGATGAAGGACAAGAAGTGGAATTTGAGGTTGAACAAGGTCAAAGAGGGCCTCAAGCCGTTAATGTTCATAAATTATAATTAGCCGCCAATCAAAACAGACTCTAAATGGGTCTGTTTTTTTAACTTCTTATAAGAAAAGTGTGTTGATACCAATTATATATTAATGTAAAGGAACATGACCCTGTTTTAATCAGCATTTATTAAAACAGGGTCTTCTTCTATTTAATAACGAAGGACTTTAAAGTGTTTGACCGTTTTTTATTCTTTACTATTGTTTATGTCTCTCCCGAAAAGTCGATTTTTAATCAAAAGTCACCGGCAATTCTGCTAGAGACCTAAAGCCAATTAACTGTCGATAGTGTAGGTTAGATGATGACAATTGCAAGTTTGTAGTATTTTGCACAAGGGCCTGAATCGCAATTTGTGCTTCTGTCCGTGCTAGTGAAGAACCTAAACAAAAATGAACACCATAGCCAAATGCAAGGTGTGGGTTGGGGCTTCTTGTAATATCGAGCATGTGGGCATTCATGAATTTTTTAGAGTCTCGATTAGCCGCTCCTAAAAGAAGATAAACCTGTTCTCCTTTTTGAATAGTAGTTTCCCCTACCGCAATATTTTCTGAGGCAGTGCGAGCTATCAGCTGCGCAGGACTTTCAAAACGCAGGAATTCCTCTACTGCTGTTTCAATCAAGTGAGGCTGGCTTCGTAATTTTTTCAACTGCTCCGGATTTTGTAATAAGGAAAGAATTGAATTGCTAATCAGGTTCACCGTAGTTTCGTGTCCGGCAATCATTAGTAGTATGCAGGCTGCCAGCAGTTCATCATAGCTCAGTTTATCTCCCTGCTGTTCTTCTTGGATAAGCCGGCTGATTAAATCATCCTGTGGCTCTTCTCTCCGCTTTTCGATTAACTCTTTAAAATATATTAATACTTTTCTGGTTATCTCGGTGCCGTTTGCTAATGTTTTTCGGGACCGGGTAAAGTCGATCGTTTGGATAAAGGCAGCTGTCCATTCTTTAAATTGATACCGATCCTCTTCTGGTACTCCTAGAATTTTAGCAATCACGAGGCTTGCTAATGGAAACGCAAAATCTGATACAACATCCATCTTTTTATTGTCATAGACCTGTTTAAGCAAATCGTTCACCGTTTCTTGTATAAAAGGCCGGCAGCGTTCCACCGTTTTTCGCGTAAATGCTTGGCTGACAAGCAGACGAAGGCGCTTGTGATCCTGCTGGTTTTTAAACAGCATCATGCCACTTTGAATATTTTTAAGCTGTTCATATTTTTTAGATGCTTCTGGAAGTGGGAAGCGGCTTTGGAACCGAGTATCTTTCAACACTGCTACTACTTCTTCATAACCCGTTATAAACCAGCCATGATATTTTAATAAGCTTCCTTTATAAACAGGATGAATGGAACGAAGTGTTTCATAAAAAGGATATGGGTTTTGTAAAAATTCCTGGGAAGCAACGTACAATGGCGGTATATCGTGCAAGTTGGTTGTCATGTTATTCCTCCAAATATAATTCTTTTATACAGGAAATTTTCATAGCTTTAATTGAATGGAAAAGTAATAGCGGGAGAAAAAGCAACCGGTGGTGTACCGATTGCTTTTTCTACTTTTATTTTCCGGCTGCCAGGCTGTCTTTCATTTCTTGTACAGACTCTACTTCAAATCCCAGATCCGACAGCATTTTATGATCTTCGGTTTCTTCCTGCCCAGCCGTTGTTAAGTAATCACCGACAAAAATAGAATTAGCAGCATACAACCCTAACGGCTGTAAAGAACGAAGATTCACTTCACGTCCGCCGGAAATACGGATCTCTTTCGTCAGATTGATAAAACGGAACAATGCCAGTACTTTTAAACAATAAAGCGGATTTAGTTCATTTACACCTTCTAACATTGTGCCATCTATCGCATGCAAAAAGTTAACTGGGATCGAATCTGCATCTAGTGCTTTTAAACTGTTAGCCATATCGACTACATCTTGTTTGGTTTCTTTCATGCCGATAATAACGCCTGAGCAAGGGGACATTCCGGATTCTTTAGCCATTTCAACGGTATTTACCCGGTCATCATATGTATGTGATGTCGTGATATTGGCATGGTTGCTTTTCGATGTATTGATATTATGATTATACCGGTCTACGCCGGCTTCCTTTAAACGCACAGCCTGCTCTGGCTTTAACAATCCAAGGCACGCGCAAACCTTTAGCCCGTATGTATCTTTGATTTCTTTCACTGCTTCAACTACTTGATCTACTTCTTTATTGGACGGCCCTCTGCCACTCGCTACAATGCAATATGTACCGATATTTAAATCATGGGCACGCTTGGCGCCTTCAAGCAGCGTCTCTATGTTAACCATCCGGTATGCTTTCACTGGTGCCGTTGAAACCGCTGATTGTGAACAGTAGCCGCAGTTCTCTGGACATAACCCCGACTTTGCATTCATAATCATATTTAATTTCACTTTTTTTCCGTAATATTTTTTCCGTATTTGAAAAGCTGCATGCATCAGCAGCAAAACGTCTTCATCGGGGCAATTCAAAATAGAGAGTGCTTCTTCATTTGTAAGGTTTCTCCCGAGCAGTACTTGCTCCGCCAAACTTGACCACTTATTCATTTTACGCTCTCCATTTGATGTAAAATCAGTTCTGTATTTAAATATTTTTGTGCCATATCTTCAATACTTTCTTTTGAGATTTCATGAAGCTTAGGTGTCATGCCTAAAATCGGCACCCCGCAAAGCTGCTTCATGGATTCCGGATTGGTTTGTTCATCTAAGCCTGGATTTTCACTGATTCCGTTAATAATAATGCCGGCAATTTTCAGCCCTTTGCTTTTGGCATAATGAACGGTTAAAAATGTGTGATTCAGTGTACCGAGATTAGGCCGGGCTACAATGATGACGGGAAGGTCAAGTGCTTTAATCATATCGCTGACCAGAAAATCTTCGCCGAGCTGTACTGAAATACCGCCGGCTCCTTCAACAATAAAAGAGGTGTGTTTTTGCTTGATTCGTGACCAGTGGCTGAGCATGTCGTCTAATTCCACTGTTTCGCCTTCGAGCTTGCCGGCCGTATATGGAGCAAGCGGCTCTTTAAATGCAAAAGGTGTAATCTCTTCATGGGATAAAGCCGTTTCAGACATTTTCTTCAGCCAGCTTGTATCGCTGTCCGGATGTTCTCGGTTTATTCCGCTTAAAAACGGCTTAAATACTCCCACGTCTCCTGTTTCTTTTCTTAAAAGCGCTGCTAAACTGCAGGAAACAACCGTTTTCCCTACCTCTGTATCCGTACCTGTGATAAAAAATCCATTTTTCAAATGATCCTCAGCTCTTTTCCAATCAAATTAAATGAGGCCAGTATATGCTGAATTTCTTTTTCCGTATGATCTGCCGTAACTGTCAGCCGAATCCTGCTTTCGCCTTCTGGCACAGTCGGCGGCCGAATGGCAGGCGCATAAATGCCTTGTTCCTGTAGTTTTCGGGAAAACAGTACTGCTTTTTCTGCCTGGCCGATCATAACAGGAATAATGGGCGTGAAATCTCCTTTGACAAAGTAGCCCATTTTGGTTAATCCCGTTTTTATTTTGGTTATATATGCAGATAATCGTATTCGTTTCTTTTCACTTTGTTCAATGATTTCAAGAGCAGCAAACGAAGCGGCACAGCTGGCAGGTGCCATGGCCGTTTGGAAAATAAACGTACGCGCATGGTTGCGTAAAAAATCAATTAGCATTTGAGAACCGGCAGCAAATCCTCCTTCTGTCCCCGCTGCCTTGCTTAATGTGCCAATCACAACATCAGGCTGCACGCCGAAATGTTCACTCGTTCCCCGCCCGTATTTCCCTAACACACCTGTTGCATGGGCGTCATCCACAATGACGTAAGCATGATAGCGCTTAGCCAAGCGCATAAGCTCTGGCAATGGCGTGATGGTTCCGTCCATGCTAAACACCCCATCTGTTACAATAAACCGACGTGCATGCTGCTGTGTTTCTTGAAGCCTGCTTTCCAGGTCGTGCATATTAATGTGCTCGTAAATGACCGTTTTTGCTTTTGACAGCCGGCACCCGTCAATAATACTGGCATGGTTGAAGCGGTCGCTTAAAATAACGTCTCCTTTCTCAGGGAGTGATGACAGCACACCAATGTTTGCTAAATAGCCGCTTGAAAACAGCAGCGCTGCTTCGGTGTGCTTAAAATGGGCCAGCTTTTTTTCCAGTTTTTCATGCCATTCCGTATTGCCTGTGGTTAACCGTGATCCGCTGCTTCCCGAACCAAATGTCGTCAGGGCTGATTGAGCAGCATCGATAAGCCGTTCGTCAGCAGCCAGTCCCAAATAATTATTGGACGAACAAACAATCTGTTCTTCACCGTCAATGACCATCTCGGTGTGTGGAGCCCCCTGCATGGTCCGTAATGTCCGGTACAGACCAGCTTTTCTTGTTTGCAAAAGACGCCCACTGAGCCAGTCATCGAATTGCAACGTTAGTTACCTCCATAATGGCTTGTTTCATAATCGCAATCATCGCCTGCAGATCTTCTTTGGTGCTCACAAGCGGCGGCATAAATACAATGACATCACCAAGCGGCCGTGTCAGCATGCCAAGCTCCCTCATTTTCAAAGAAACATGATAACCGATTCGCCCATTTGCGGGGAATGGCTGTTTTGTTTGTTTAGATTGAACAAGCTCGATGCCGCACATAAACCCGAGCTGCCGGATGTCTCCCACGCATGGCAATTCATTCAGCCCGCTGAGAAGCTGGTTTAGTTCCGAACTTTTTTCTGCAACTGTATGTACAATGTTTTCGGATTCAAACAAACGCAGATTTTCCAGCGCTACTGCGCAGCCAAGCTGGTTTCCAGTATAGGAATGGCCATGAAAAAAAGTTTTTAATTTTGTGTAATCATCATAAAATGCTTCGTAAATTTGTTCTGTCGCAAATGTTACTGCGATGGGCAGATATCCTCCCGTAATACCTTTACCAGCCGCCATCAAGTCCGGCTGTACGCCTTCATGCTCACAGGCAAACATTTTCCCAGTGCGCCCGAAGCCGGTTGCTACTTCATCTACAATCATTAATACATCATACTGGGTGCAAAGCCGGCGTACGCCTGACAAAAATCCTTCTGGCATAACAATCATGCCTGCCGCACCTTGAACCATTGACTCAATGGAAAGAGCAGCAATATCATTGTGGTGTTCTGCCAGCAGCTGCTCAAGCTCCCGGAGGCATTCATCACGGCAGGTGGCCGGATCACTGCTTTTCGAACGGTACACATACGGAATCGGTGCCTTGAAACTGTCAAACATTAGTGGTCCGTATACATGGTGAAACAGCTCTATTGAACCGACACTAACAGCGCCAATGGTATCGCCGTGATAGCCATTTCTCATAGATACAAATTTCTGCTTTCTCGGTTTTCCGATATTTTGCCAGTATTGAAACGCCATCTTCAGTGCAATTTCCATAGCTTCGGCCCCGCTGTCTGAATAAAAAACACGTGTCAGATTTTCCGGGCTGATGCCAACAAGCTTTTCAGCAAGCTCTGTTGCCGGAACATTGGTCATGCCAAGCAATGTAGAATGGGCAATTTTGTCAAGCTGTTGTTTAATGGCTTCATCCAGCTCTTTTTTACGATGTCCATGTACATTGAGCCACACCGAAGAAAATCCATCGTAATATTCTTTTCCATGAATGTCTTTTACTTTAATGCCTTCCCCACTTTCAACAATAAAGGGCTGTTCATCATAATCTTTCATTTGCGTAAACGGAAGCCAAAGATACTTTTTGCTTTTCTCAATTAGTTCATATGTCATTGTGTTCCTCCCACTGCACCAAAACAGGCTGTGTTTTCAAGTAACGTATGTAATCGGTTATATCTTCCAAGCCGTTCACAAAAAAAATGCGGCAGCCCCGTTCGTCACCGTATTCTTTTAAATTTGTAATGCGCTGATAGCCGATTTGTTTGCCGGCTACATAGCCGGTTACGTAATCAGGATCATCTGACCAGCATAGTTCTGCTACTGCGGCCGGATGCCCGCTTACTTTTACGGCAAGCGTCATAGCTTCTTTTACTCGAGCACTTGGAGCCATCTGGCTAAATAGAGTCCATTTCTTGAAATTTTCCTCGGGCCAATCCATTCTAGACACCCGAATGCCTTTTTGGTTTGGTTCGTCCAATCTTTTTCCGGAATGAATATCTACGAGCATCGCTCCGCTAAGTCCAGAATATTTCATGAGAAGCTGGTAAGCTTTTTGAATAGTTTGCGGTGGAATACCTGCTTTTTCTAGCAGCTGCCGGGCCAACTGCTGCCCTTGTTCAGTAGAATGAACCGTGTTAGTTGTAACCGGCAGAGGGTTAAGATGCTGAACCAGACCGTCTACGCGCTCAAATTGAATCTGCATAAAATCCGGTTTTCCTCTAGAGTGAGACAAGCTTTTAGCCAGCAGAGCATCAACTGCTTGTTTAATATCGCTGTATGTAACCAGCTGTTCACCGCCTGATAGGTGCTGTCCGCCTTTTTCATGAGATTGATTCTTGGACGCTCTCATTCTAACGCTATAATACTTATTTTCTTGCATGTTTTTTACCAAGCCTCCATTTTAAGATTTAACATAGCCGGTCAAATCATGGCTGTTACTTTGAAAGTAATTCTGGTTTATTGTTAACTAAATATAATAAATAGTTAACAATAAAAATGTTATCTTGTTTAGATAATTCTGTCAATGAGAAATCAACATTCAACAAAATTTTACTGCTGCTAAATTGGTAAATACCTTTAGATTCATTCACTTAATTAACACTATTAATAAACAATAAGGGTCTTTATATAGGGTCTTAATATTAAAAGACCTTAGAGTGAAACACTTTTGTATTTATGTATATAGAAATGTTGTTTAGAAAAGATAATCCATTCAAGCTGGGACTTGTAAACATAATGCTTCTATCCCATTTTGTTGAGAAGAGAAGAAGCTAAATAACCTGCTTAAGGGGCATCTTTATATTGGTTTAAGTTTTTGGTGACCGTTAGCAATTCTCTGAGTTTGTCTGTTTTATCTATCAGATGTATAAGTAATACAAAAAAGCACAGCTGATACGCTATGCTTTTTACTCTGCTATTTCCAAATCTTTATTGTTCTCTAGCTGCATGGAAGGCTTTCTAGCCGCTGCATCACCGAATACGACCATCTTTCTGGCCCTATCCATAATCTTAATCTTTACTAAATCCTCATAGTCTTGCTGCATGGTGAGTGCTCTTTTCTCAAGCTCCTCATATTTTGTTTCTATCGCCGTTTTCTCCTGTTTTGCCACTTCAAGTTCTCTTCGAAGGCTTTCATAATCTACATCAGAAGCATTTATATTTTACAGAAAATCAATAAGCGGAATCCGCATGCTTATAAAAAGAAGCAAGAATGACCCTAACTATGAGCCCGCCTGTCAAACAGTGAAATTACGTGTTCAAAAGAATGCCGTTACTGCCCGTTCTCGGATGATACGCTCCGCCAGAAGGTATACAAAGTCAACATTGCGAAAGACCTCCGCCAGCACAGTGCACCTGTTAGAGGATCATAACATTGGAAAAGCCTATATTAAAAAATGAGAAGGTTATAAAAAAGCTCTTGTAATACATAAATAGTTATGATAATTTATTTGTAAGCGTTTCATAATAAACAACAAATTAAATTGGCGTGTTACTGGTAAAGCAGGCAAGACCAAAATAATTTGCTCTATTTCTTAACGAGATAGGTGCATCTTATTTTGGTCTTTTTTATTTTACCCATATCAGTAATGCGTAAAGGGGGATGATGGTATGGATTATAAACAGCTAGGCAAAGACATATTAAAACTTGTAGGTGGAAAAGAAAATGTAGCGATGATAACCCATTGTGCGACCCGGCTTCGATTTGAATTCTACGACTCTTCTAAAATCGAAGCCGCTAAAATCCAAAAGTTACCCGGCGTCATCTCAGTCGTCAATAAAGGCGGTCAATTTCAGGTCATCGTAGGAAATGAAGTCCAACAAGCCTTCCGTACTATCAAAAACGAAATGAGTGAACAGCCGAGTGTAAATGCTAGTACCGCGAAGAAAGAAAAAAAGAGTATGATTTCTCGTTTAATTAGCGTCATCTCCACTACATTCGCCCCATTTATCCCTGCCATTATTGGTGCTGGGATGATCAAAGCCGTGTTGGCGGTGCTTGTGTTAACAGGCGTATTAACAGATGAAAGTCAAACTTTCTTTATCTTAAACACTGTCGCGGATGCAGCGTTCTTCTTTATGCCAGTACTACTTGCATACGGAGCATCGATTAAATTCGGAACCAACCCAGTGTTATCCATGACCATTGCTGGCGTGTTACTGCACCCAAACTGGTCATCAGTTTTAGCCTCTGAAGAAGCTCTTTTCTTTATGGGGATACCAGTCCGCTTAACCGATTATGCTGGTTCGGTTTTACCGATAATTATTACTGTATGGATTATGTCGTATATTGAACGCTTTGCTGAACGTGTTTCACCATCGATCATTAAGTTCTTTTTGAAACCAATGTTAATCCTAATCATTACCGCTCCTCTCGCGTTAGTTGTCATTGGACCAATTGGCACATATTTAAACGATCTCGTTGCTCTTGGCGCAGAAGGCATTAACAACCGTGCGAGCTGGTTAATCCCAATGCTGATGGGTGGACTACAGCCGTTCCTAATTATCACTGGAACTGCTTGGGCAATGACTCCTATTGCTACAACGCAGCTATCCAATAATGGACAAGAAATGATTAATGGGCCAGGAATGCTTGCATCCAACATCGCACAAGGTGCCGCTACGCTTGCGGTTGCGATGAAAACAAAAAACAAAGAACTAAAACAACTAGCGGGTTCTGCGGGTTTCACTGCCTTAATTGGGATTACAGAGCCTTCACTTTACGGAGTTACGCTTAAATTAAAGAAACCATTAATCGCAGCGATGATTGGCGGAGCATGTGCGGGAATTTATGCCGGGCTTTCTGGTCTTGTCCGCTACGCATTCGTCTCACCGGGACTTGCAGCTATCCCTGCCTTTATCGGGGAGAATCCAATGAATATCATACACGCACTTATTACCATTGCCATTGCGTTTATTGTCGCATTTGTCGCAACATGGATTTTAGGCTTTGAAGATCCAGCAGAAGAAATAACAGAAACACATGCAAAAACGGAAACAACGAATCAATCAGAAGTTATCGCTAGCCCACTATCCGGAAAAGTCATTCCGCTAAGCACTGTAAACGATCATGTCTTTTCAAATGGACTGATTGGAAAAGGGATTGCCATTATACCGGATCAAAATGAAGTGAAGGCACCGTTTGCCGGTGAGATCGTGACAATGATGGAATCTAAGCATGCCGTTGGTCTTCGAAGTGACAATGGCACTGAATTATTGATCCACGTGGGAATTGACACCGTAAACCTAAAAGGGGAATACTTTGAGACGTACGTAAAACAAGGGGACCGGGTAGAAAAAGGAGATATACTCGTTACGTTCGACCGTCAATCCATTCAGGCAAAAGGGTATGAAACCGTCACACCGGTTATCATCACTAACCATGACGAATTTAACGAATTGGATTCAATTAAAGAAAAGCGTATTTCTTTAGGCGAACCACTGATGCACATTACCAAACTGGAGGCATAAATCATGCATTACACAAACCTGAAGCCATTCCCAAAGAATTTTCTTTGGGGGGCTTCCACCTCTGCTTATCAAGTAGAAGGCGCTTGGAATGAAGACGGCAAGGGAAAATCAGTTATTGATATGATGGATCATCCAGAAGGCAAAGCCGGCTTCACTGTAGCGAGCGACCACTACCATCACTACAAAGAAGACATCAAACTGTTTCATGAGCTCGGTCTAAAAGCATACCGTTTTTCTATCGCTTGGACGCGCATTTTACCAGAAGGCACCGGAACGATTAATGAAAAAGGACTCGCCCACTACGAGCGTATTATCGACGAATTACTTCATTATGGAATTGAACCCATCGTCACGCTGTACCATTTTGACCTCCCTTACGCACTTGAAGAAAAAGGCGGATGGAATAACCGCGAAACAATCGATGCCTTCGAAAACTATGCCCGTATTTTATTTGAGCACTTTGGCAGCAAAGTCCTGCACTGGCTCACGATTAATGAACAAAACACACTTATTTTACATCCTGGCGCTGTTGGCATTCCAAAAGGCGGATCGTTGCCATCGAAAAAGGAGCTCTATCAGCAAAACCACCATATGCTCGTTGCACAAGGAAAGGTAATGTCGCTCTGCCACGAACTCTGTCCACACGCAAAAATTGGACCCGCACTAAATATGACGTCCATGTACCAAGCAACGAGCAAACCAGCAGACGCGATTGCTGCTCATAACTGGGAAACACTCCGCGGCTGGAGTTTTCTCGATCTTGCTGTACATGGAAGGTACAACCGATTATTATGGAGTTATCTAGCAGAGCGCGACTGGACACCTACAATTGAAAAGGGGGACTTGATTGCGATCCAACAGGGGCAGCCTGACTTTATTGCCATCAATTATTACTCGACCGCAACGATTGCAGAGAGTACGGGAGACGCAAGTGACGTAAGCCCTCGAGCTGGTGACCAGCAAATCATGCTGGGCGAACCCGGCGTCTATCGACCAGAGGAAAACCCATACGTTGATAAAACAAAATATGGCTGGGTCATCGATCCGGTTGGCTTGCGCCTCACCTTGAGAAAAGTATACGAACGGTACCAGCTGCCGATTATCATTACTGAAAACGGCATCGGCGCACCCGACGAACTTACAGAAGATGGATGTGTTCACGACGATTACCGAATTGACTTTATCCGAGTACATCTTGAACAAATTCAATGGGCTCTTTCCGACGGCGTTGAAGTGTTCGGTTACTGCCCATGGGCGGCGATAGACGTTGTCAGCACGCACCAAGGCTACGCTAAACGATACGGATTCATTTACGTAAACCGAGGAGAATTTGACTTAAAAGATATGAGCCGAATCAAAAAAGACAGTTTTTACTGGTATCAACGTGTCATTACATCCAACGGAAACGAAGGGCTATGCCGAAGCAGGTAAATGTCACGATAAGAATGGTGATGATTTATGAAGGTAGAAAAAATATTAAATAACAGCCTTGTGCTCTCAAGCGATGAAAACGGTCAAGAAATCATTGTCATGGGAAAAGGCCTTGGCTTCAACAGCAAAGAAGGCGATCTCATTCAGGAAAGCTCTATCGAAAAAATCTTCACGCCAAACGATCAGCGCACAAAACAAGAATATGTCCACCTGCTCGAAAGCATCCCACGAGACTATTTGGGCACAATCAATAGCGCACTTGAAGAAATGAAATTCCATTGGCGTAACGAACTCGACGACCGCTACTTCTTAATGCTACTCGACCATATCGCCTTTGCCATCGACCGCGTCAAAAAAGGTGTAATCTTACAAAACAAACTCTTAAATGATGTACGCATTCACTACCCGGAAGAGTACGCAGCAGGCATGATCGTTATCACACACCTAAACGAGCATCTGCACATCAATTTACCAGAAGAAGAAGCCGGCAATATCGCCTTTCACCTCGTCAATGCCAAAAACGAGGAAGAAAACTTTGAAAACACTGTACTCGCTGTTACCATGCTCAAAGACATACTCAACATCGTACAGTATCAATTAAAAGTCAAGCTTGATCACCGATCCATGAGATACAACCGATTCGTCACCCACCTGCAATACTTTATCCGACGAATCTTCGACAACAAACAACTGAATTCCAAAGATTCATTTCTATACGACCATCACAAAACCAAATATCCAAAGGAGTTCAAATGCGCCCAATCCATTGCTGCCTACTGCGAAAGTATGACTGGCAAATACAGCACCAAAGAAGAGATCTTCTATCTAATTATTCACCTTGTTCGATTTACAACCAATGAAACTTAATTATCGAAAAAAGAGCCTTTGTTTGTGATCTGAATCCAAAAAGTTAAACACAAATATTAAGCAGCTTCCTGGGTATGATTCCGGTACTGAACCGGAGGTATACCCTTTAATTTTACCTTGATTCGTTTCTGATTATAATACGTCTTGCAGCTTTCTAACTCTTCAATGAAATGATCTATGCCCTGAACTCTTGGACAGCTGAAAATTTAGTGTCACTGTCATATTTAGTCATAAAAAAACTACACTTCCCATTGTTAATTGTGTCTAACAATGGGGGTGCAGTTTATATGCCGGCAAGCCTTTTTGTGTTTATACTCGAAATTGATTGACTGCCTCCTGCAGTTCACCGGCAATTCGGTTCATATTGTCCGTTGCCTCCGCTACAAGCTGAAGCTCATTTTGCTGCTCTGCCGCAGAAGCACTTACCTCCTCAGCGGATGCTGCTGTTTCTTCTGAGATTGCGGATACGCTTTGAATGGACAAAAGCGCTTGCTCTTTCTGGCCAATCATTTCGTTTAATCTTTTTGTTAGATCACCGACTGCCCCGGTAATTCGGCCGGCGATTTCCGCTTGGGTTGCAAATGCTTCCTGTGTGCTTAATACGGACTCATTTTGCCCTTGCATTAAAGATAAGTTCTCATCCACTACAACGGAGGCTTGACTAGATGCCGTTAAAATATCCTGAACTGTTTTTTGAATCACTTCGGTTTCGCTTCGAGATTGCTCAGCTAACTTGCGTACCTCTTCTGCTACAACAGCGAATCCCTTGCCGTGCTCGCCAGCCCTTGCTGCTTCAATAGATGCATTAAGTGCCAATAGATTGGTCTGAGCCGTAATGCTATGAATGGATTCAATAACGATTTCGATTTCATTGATTTTCTCTGCTAACCCCTGCATTTGCTCTTTAACGCGTCTATTCATGTTGTTAGCCGCTTCATTACGATCCTGAAGTTGCTCCACCTGCACCAAACCGTCCTGTGCTCGGCTCCCCGCCTGTTGTGATAACTCATTCATTACGATAGATAATTGGGATAACGCGTCGATACGGTCAGACAACTGCGCCATTTGATTCCCTGTATCTTCGGTGTCTTCAGACTGTTTAGAGGCTCCTTGGGCGATTTCATCAATAGCAATGGATACCTCGCTGCTTGATGCCACGACTTCTTCAAAAACGTGATGAACCCGGCTGGTCGACTCGTTCAAATGTACGGTTGATGACCGAACCGTTTGAACAACTTCCCCCACTCGGTCAAGCATATGATTAAACGCCTGCGCCACGGCACCAATTTCATCATCGCGAAGCTTTGTTTCATCCACTTTTTGCGTTAAATCTCCTGTGGCCGCCGTTTCAATAGATGAACGTAAAGAGTGCAGCGGCTTCAATTGGCGGTGAATAAAAAGAACAGTTGCGATCGTCATAATCAAAATCATAACAATCGCTGCAATAACCGTAAAAAGAAGTGTCTGGTTGAAAGTCTGCAGAATGCTTGATTTTGGAACGACAGCTAAAACAGACCATGTTTCTTCTATTCCTTCCACAACTACAGGCGCAAATACATTAAAAGAGTTTTCGCCGAGGCTCTTTGATTCTGCATATAAAGTCGATTCCTTCCCTTTATCGATTTCCGCCTTAATTGCCTTCCAATCAAGCGTTTCAGAGATGTTTTGGCCTGCCTGATCTGCATCGGTACTGTCTGCAACAATCACCCCGTGATCCGTTAAAATCCGGTTGTACCCGTCCGCCGGTGCACTCTCAACTGCCAGCTCTCCCATGAAATCAATAGAAAAATCAGCGGTCAAAACACCAAAAAAAGCACCAGATTCATCAAAAAGCGGCAAAGCAAGGGTTGCCATATTAATTGTTCTTCCACCTGCTTCGTATTCATATGGCTCTGTTAAAACAGCCCGGTGCTCTTTTCGCGGGACCTGATACCAGCTGCTTTCCTCTTCTTGATAGCCGGTAATCCCCTCCGTTTCCATACCACTTTCTCCTTTAAATACGTAGGGGACAAACCGCTTCTCCTTGTCCCTAAGTGCCTCATCTGTATCTTTTCCAGCTAAAGCTTCTTTTGGCTCAATAACGGCACCGACTGCAAATAAATGCTCGTTTCCATCCAGATTAGTCTTCAAACTGCGCAGGACATCTTCTTCGGACAACTTTCCTTCGGCTTTAAGAGATTCAAGTATGAATTTCATTGTGCTCAGCATTTCTTCTGTCTCACTTAATCGATCACCAATTTTGGCTGCTGACAATTGCGTAGTTCTGACGGTATATGCTTCCGTATCTTCTAAACTTTTATCATAAAGCTTCATGTTCGTCATAATGGCGTACACGGCAAATAAAAGCAAAAACAGTCCGATAATTAAAGCTGACAACTTCCACGCAATGCTTTTCATTTTTCCCACTCCCACCGCTCCTATTCCTTCTGTCTTTAATGTATGTATCGACGATTGCTTCACAGTCTTTAAGTATGTAAGTCATCCTTTTTCGTAAAAAGAAAAATCATTATCGTTAAAATTCCATTCTATTCAGAAAAAGAGATTTAGAGGAGAAAGAAGTGAGACAATGAACATCAGAAGGAGTATTTATTTTAGAATCAGCGGCCACCTTGACATTTATAGCTGCCTGTACTGAAAAGAGAGAAGAGAAGTTGAAAGATAATATTAAGCTGACGGCTGTATTCCGTGTTTCTTCTATATAGCCTTAATCTTCATATGTAACGAACAAAAGTAGATGCCAGCTAAATGCTAGTACTCTTATGTGGAACTAGTAAGAAGCCTCTTTATGCCCTCCAATATGCCCGGCTCTTTGAAAATACGCACCGCCTTTCATCTAGTTCAGGGGGCGTAAATAAATCTATTTGTTCATGTGCATAAATCTAACGCATTCGCTGCCCGTCCCAATGCCGAACAAAGTACTCATATAGTTATGAACGAACAATGGGCGAATATCGAGCTGTAATCGGCATGCTTGCTGCTCTATCTGAGAAAATATTTATCATTTGTATGGACGAACCGTTGTAAAAAAGCCTCATACCTTTACACAGCAGAAGCAAAATAAAAAACCACCTAAAAAAGGCGGTTTTTATTGCGTTTTGAGATAATAAGTGCGTAGAGGGGTGTTGGTTTCAAAATCCGATCAACGCTTCCCACCTTTATCGTAGCAGCTAGTCAAGTACCCCTTTACTTACAACGGCATGCTTCAGTTTTCGTAAGATCGTAAACAAAACACGGCTTCCTCAAGCTGTTTCTCAATACCAAGAGGCGCATACACACTCCACTTCTGCCAGTCCAGGAAAAAGCAGCGGCCATTTTGAACAGCGGGATGGGCTGACAAGAGAGGATCCATTTTAATTTCATGCTCCATCATCCGCCGGCGGTGGTCACTATCCGTGACAATCCACATGAAATCACTTCTATCCCTCTTCATCAGTTCAAGAGAAGCGGGCATCCAGGTAAACATTGTACCCATTGGATGTTCCTCTATCTTTTCCTGAATATACTCAGGAGCACGAAAGCCCAGCAGCCGATAAAATACATGTCCCATATTACGGGCTCCATACATCCGGACTCCCTTGTTGGTTACACTCCAAATAGCAGCAGATCTTCCTGTTCCAATCCGGTTTTCTACTGAAGCCCGTGCTTCTCTGACTTTTTTGTTATGCGCTGCATGCCATGCTGAAAAAGCCTCTTCTTTTCCCAGCAAGCGGGCAATGGTTTCTGCATGGCTGTATACGTCCATGCTTGTCCAGTCAATGGATACAACAGGAGCAATGTCCCCAATATGCTCTTTCGCCATACCGGCGACGTTGTTTTTACACAGAATTAAGTCCGGTCTCTGTTCTAAAAAAACTGCCGCTGAATATCCCATGGCTCGTTCGCATGATAAGGAAGCGTCAGCTCTTTTATTCGGCCGTCGAAGCTTTCCTGAAGCTGGCCGGCTGCAGGAGTTACGCCCAATGCAAGCAAATGGTCGGTATACGGATAAGAAAGAGAAATCACTTTTTTAATATGTCTTCTATTGTAATGGGACGGAGAAATACCGAAGGTCTGCTTAAACCGGCGGCTGAAATAATGTTCATCCTGATACCCGGTTCGGCGGGCGCCTTCCTTGATTTTAATCTCTCCTGCTAAAAGCAGCTCTTTCGCCGTGTTCAGCCGGAGATGGGTCAGCCATTCCATCGGTGTCTTATTCATTTTTTGTTTAAACAGATGAGAATAATACGCCGGGTTCATACCGGCCATTTCAGCCAGCCCTGACAGGGTGATAGGTTCAGTAAAACAAGTGCTCATATAACCAAGTGTTTGATGAATACGCTCTTCATTGTCTTCAAGCCGAATGGATGACGGCTGATCAGAAAGCCAGTGAATCAGTTCTGCCGCTGCTCCTTCCCTCACATATGGAGGGTCGGCATGATGTATAGAAGATAGAAGACGGCAAATCGCCGAACGGTGATAGGAAACCAGCCCTTCTGCCGAAAACGTCTGTACTTTTTGGTATACCAGTTTTCCAGCGGTCCGGCTTTGTTCCTCATATAAGTCGAATAGCAGCATATAGCCGCCTATTTCATCCTCATTTACCGCTTCAATGGAAAAAGATGTGCCTGGATGCAGCAGAAAAACAGCTTTTTTTCTGAGTGCCTGCTTAATTCCATTTATAATTAACGATCCGCTGCTTTTTTCAATCGATAAAAGACAAAAAGAAGGCACAGCTTGCTGAGTCTGCTTTCTGCTTAAAAGACATGTTTTTAAAATTTCCATTCTCACCTGCAATGCCCCCTACTGGATAAAAAAATAATGAAACAAAAATAATACATGAAAAGAAGCTAAAAATCGTACATTGACGCTCTTTTCTCCTATTATTATACTTAATTGAAAGTGATTATCAATAGCAGTTAGAAAGGTGCTTGTTCTCTTTTGATGAAAAACCGGTACACCTTATTTATTATCATTTTTTTGGCGGGAACTTGTTTATTGGGAGTGTCACTGTTCGCCGCTATTTCTTCGGGAGCGAAAGAACTTAACCTGTCCACCGTCTGGGCCGCTGTTTTTCATTTCAATGCAGAGCTAACGTCCCATCAAATTGTTCATGAGCTTCGCCTTCCCCGCGTGCTTGGCGCTGCGCTTGTCGGCTGTGCCCTGGCCGTTTCCGGCGCTTTAATGCAGGCGGTTACCCGGAATGATTTGGCGGACCCGGGTATTTTAGGGATCAATGCTGGCGCATCTCTTATGACAGCTCTTTGTTTTGCTCTTTTCCCCGGCATACCGTATTCTCTGTTGATTGTGTTTTGCTTTTTCGGATCGGTCATCAGTGCACTATGCATTTTTTTCATTGCCTCTGGTGCACCGGGCGGCATCACGCCGATTCGCCTGACGGTCGCCGGGGCCATTTTAGCTGCTCTGTTCAGCTCACTCAGCTCAGGAATTGCGATTTACTTTGACTTAAGTCAGGACCTTGCTTTTTGGTTTGCAGGTGGCACCGCGGGCATTAGATGGGGGCATCTTACATACCTGGCACCGATTATACTGTCCGCTGTTTTACTGTCTCTCTCTTTTGCCCGGCCGCTTACACTGCTCTCTCTTGGAGAAGAAACCGCAGCTGGACTTGGCGGAAACGTGCCGCTGATCCGCCTGGCTGCGATCGGAATCGCCGTTCTTCTGGCGGGCACATCGGTTTCAGCAGCCGGCTCAATCGGGTTTATCGGGCTGATCGTTCCCCACATTGCCCGTAAACTAGTTGGCGTTGACTATCGGTTTATTATTCCGATCAGCGCCTTGGGAGGCTCGATCTTACTTGTGCTGGCTGATTACGGGGCCCGTATGGTAAACCCGCCTCGTGAGCTGGCGGTCAGTGCGATGGTTGCTCTCTTGGGCGTACCCTTCTTTTTGTTCCTCTCCCGCCGACAAAGGAGGGGCGAATCATGAAGACACGCCAGAAAAAAGCTGGAACAGCCGCGCTTGTTTTATTACTGTTATGCCTGTGTGTGCTGTTTATCAGCTTAAATACCGGAACAATTCGCCTCAGTCCTGTTGAAGTGCTAAAAACTGCCCTTGGACTCGGTTCACCCCGTGACTCCATCGTGCTGTTCGATTACCGGCTTCCCCGGCTATTAATTGCGATGCTGGCCGGAGTCGGTCTAGGAATTGCCGGATGCCTGCTGCAGGGCTTATCACGCAATGCGCTGGCAGACCCCGGGGTGATTGGCATTCACGCCGGAGCCGCTTTCGGGCTGATTCTCTTTTTGCGTTTTTTTGGTACGCTTGAAGGCAGCTTTACCATTTTCATTCCGCTTTTTACTTTTATCGGTGGACTTTGCGCAGCAGGGTTGATTACTGTTTTTTCTTTTGACCGCAAGGCCGGCTTTCTGCCGCAGCGCTTGTTGTTAAACGGCATCGCGCTCGCAGCGGGTTTTAGTGCCCTGACACTTGTGCTGTCGCTTCGCCTTGATGAAGAAGTGTATTCTTTTGCGGCTTATTGGCTGGCAGGAAATATATGGGGACGGGAATGGATACACGTAATAGCATTGCTGCCGTGGCTGCTCGTTTTGGTACCGTATTCGTTTTTCCATGCAGGCACATTAAATATGCTGTCGCTTGGTGAAGCGCCGGCAGCCGGGCTTGGTGTTAATGTGGCCAAACAGCGGGCCGGCCTGCTGCTTTGCGCCGTTGCTCTGTCGAGTGCGAGTGTTTCCATGGCTGGAGGGATTGGTTTTATTGGACTCGCCGCTCCACAAATTGCCCGCCGGATTGCCGGGCCGCTTCATCAGTATGTACTGCCGCTCTCCGGCTTGGTTGGCATGCTGATTTTAATGGCAGCTGATACGATCGGCCGGTCATTGTTTGCGCCAGCTGGCATTCCGGCCGGCATCGTGACTGCAGCGCTCGGTGCCCCCTATTTTTTATATGTATTTAGAAAATCTACTCATTCATGATAGGAGCTTACGTAATGAAAAAAATAACATTCTTCTGCTTATGTATGTGCCTTACCTTATTGCTTGCCGCTTGTGGAAGCAAGGAATCTGGTGAATCAGCAGAATCGCAAGAAAACGGGCAAAAAATTGCTTCCTTGTCTATTCACGTAACGAATAACCTATTAGCCTTTGGCATTCAGCCAGCTGGCTCTGTTGTCGGCGGCAAAGTAGGAGACTTTCTTCCCCACGTAGCCGATCAGCTGAAAGGAACAGAAAAACTTGGTGAAGCAAAAGATGTCAACATGGAAGCACTGCTTGCATTAGAACCCGACTTAATTCTCGTTGATAAAGAATTTGCCGGCCAGGACCTCAGCAAGTATGAAGACATTGCGCCTGTCGAAGTCATTGACCTTGACCAAGGCACATGGCGCGACCATTTAACCCAGCTTGGCAAGCTGCTCGACCGTGAAAAGGAAGCAAGCACATTTATTCAGGAATACGACCAAAAGGCGCAGCAAGTCAAAGCTGAACTGCCGGACACCATTCAGTCAGGCACAGCGATGGCCATTCGTATCAATGCAAAAGAGCTTCGTGTTTTTACAACAGCCCGTCCACTTGGACCGATTTTGTTTGACGATCTTGGCTTAACACCTGCTAAAGGGATTGAAGAACTTAATTCAAATGAACCGTACGAGGTTATTTCTCAGGAAGTGTTGCCAGACTTTGATGCCGATACGATTTTTGTCGTTGTCGATGCAGAAGATGATGCACAGCAGTCATTCAAAGAAATTCAAAAAAGCGCCATCTGGCAGGGACTTAAAGCAGTTAAGCAGGGCCAGATTTTCGTGATTAAGGAACAGCCGTGGCTGGATTACTCCGCGGTCGGCAACAAAATGGCTCTGGATGAAGCACAATCTCTTCTATCAAAATAACAAAAAAAGCGGACTTTATGCTTCAGCTTGTAAACAAAGCCTTCATTTTGAAGGCAATGTTTACAGGCTTTTTTTATATAATGGACTTTAAAAAGCTGGCCTGCTGGTCGTGAAAACCAGAACAGCCAGCTTAAACAGGGACGTCTAATCGGCTAACCGCTTAAAAAAGACAAAGCGGTCTCAAATCAGAGAGTTGAGAACTACTTTGTCTACTAGAGTCTGCGTCTTCAAATTGAAGGCTATGTCTACAAGCTGAGACGCCGTAATGAGTATTACAGCGTTTTAAAAGAATAGTGAAGCAAATGGAAAATAGTGGCTTACTCTGCTTTAGCTGATTGGTTCAGTCCATGCAGCGGAAGGTGATTAATACCATACTCCGCTAGTTGTTCTTCTGCCTGATCAATCAAATCCTGCGCTTTCGCTTTTGCATCAGCATCAAGCCCTGCTAATAGGTCTGCTACTTGATCGTTGTCTTTTTCCGCTCTCTCTGGAAGCGTCACACCAAGTTCTTTCAGCTGAGTTTGTGCTTCTTCAAATGTAATTGTGCCAGCTTTTACTTTATCCATAATCGCTTCTGCTTTCACTTTTGTATCCGCATCTAGATCCGTAAATAAGTCTGCTTTATCCCCTTTTTCTGGCAATGCAACGCCAAGGTCTTGTAATCCAGTTGTCAGTTTATCCATAATTGCCTGCACTTTTTCTTGAGCGGCTGCATCTAAGGTTGCCTTTGTATTTTTCGCTGTTTCTTCTTGGACAGCTGCTGTGCTTGTTGTTGTGTCTATGGCAGCATAAGCGGAAACCGTACCTAAAGAGCTCAGTCCAATCATTCCTGCCATTGCTAGTCCAAATAATTTATTCTTTATTTTCATATGTAAATTCCTCCTAAAAATTTTCATTTTGCTTGTGTGTACCTCTCTGGTACAAATGCTACTTTACTCTTCAAGAGTGAAAGTTTGGTGAAAGATCAAAATTGTTTTCTTGCACCCACTAAAATAACGTATTTTGCGGCAATTTAAACAGGTTTTTAGCAACTTTTTTGCATCCTTGTATTCATAATTTTAACGATGTTTATATTAATTTTTAATTTGAATTTTACACATAATGTATTATGTTGAATACTGGGATAGCCATGGGCCTTTTGTGATCATGTTTTAGATTCAATAACTTTGTGTTCACCTTGCTTTTAGCTGTATGTTTGATGACAGGTTTTGTATTCATAGTAACTTACATCTTCATCCTTAGTGTATTCCCTCAAGCAGGCTGAAAAAGTTTCTGCCGCTTTTCGTTAAGGATGGTTTCACATTCTATCTGGAGCCACACAGCTTCCCTCATAGGAAGGCACAAGTCATCACAATGCTCTTTAAAGTTATGGTATAAGCCATCTAGCCGGGCAGTAAGAACCCGTTAAAAGCTCTTTTTCTCTTTTGTTTCTTGCGAATTGTTTTAGGCAGCTCATGTCGCTTTTTTCTTTTTGTATACTTATACATACATACGACGGTCCCTGAATACAAAAAAAAGCAGCCCGCTGTGTGGGCTGCTTTTTTACAGTCATTTAGACTTCTCATTTTAAGTTTTAATCACTTCATTTATTCACTTTGCATGCTTTCTTATACTCTTGTCATACACTGATTTTCTTTAAAGTTAAATTTTTTATAAAAACCGTGAGCGTCTGAAGTAGCAAGTGAAAACTTGGTATTTTTAATTTCTGGATGTTCTAATATACATTCCATCAGCCATTGGCCTAACCCGTTTTTTCTGTATCTTTCATCAATCACCACATCCAGCACCCAGGAGAACACTGCTTTATCGGTCACTACCCTGGCAAAACCGATTTGTTTGCTATTATGATACACGCCAAAAGAAATTGAATTATGGATGCTTGTTTCAATGGTTTCTTTAGTTCTTTTCGCAGCCCAATATGTTGATGAAAGCAAATATGAAACAGTATCTAAATTCATTAATGAAACCTCATTACTTACAATAAACTCCCCTTTTGACCATTCCATATGTTTCCCCTCCAAATACGTACCAGTATGCTAACAAACACTATACTATATGAACCTCTCCACCTAAATCAAAGATCTTAATGGAGAAGTTCACCTGCCGGTTACTTAGCGGGATAAAGAAGAGGGTATCCTCGCTAGGAATGATAAAAATCTTATTTTATTAAGGCTCCATTATCATATTGAGAGTATTTTATATTAACACAAGTATACCTATACAAAAGTATACTTGTGATTACTAACTTTTTGATAGCATTACAGGCCAGAAGACTCCTTCAAATTGCTTCACAATGGGCGGGGCCCCTTTTTTTCGTTTGTTACTAAGCAAAACATACATTCCTTTTAGGTGAACCTCTTGTGCACATTCATGGCAGCAAGTATCGTTGAACTCTTCTACGCAAGCTTCGCAAATGGCGGCGTAAAGTTTACAGTTTTGTTGAACAAACTGGCTGCTGCGGACCAAAAAAGAGGCGGCCTGCCAGCAAACTTGAACGCATTCCTGCAGTGTTTGGATGCCGTTTTTTTACTTGAACATCTGTCTCTGCAGGAAAGTCGTTATACATTCTTCGCACGCTTAGGCACATTTTAAACACTCCTCTATCATTGTTTTCCTTTGCAGTTGATGAATACTATAAAGAACGGGATTCATGTAATTAGGCATGGCCCCTCTTGCATTTGATGATGACAAGGTAAATTCTTTTTCTCGTAATCATCTTCCGAAGGTTATATTTCCTGTCCCGGCTGAAGTGTTTCTACACCTTCGATTTCAACTGTTTCCGGATATTTGAGGCCTGAGCCCGTGTTAAGGCATACAACATGCGCGTCTGCCTGGATCCATCCTTGTTCACGCAGGATTCTAGCTGCAGCAAAGGTTGCGGCTCCTTCTGGGCAGACAAAGTTTCCTTCTAACGAAGCTACTTGTTTTTGCGCTTTCAATAACTCCTCATCTGAAATGGCAATTGCACAACCTTCTGTTCCATAAATCCCTTCAAGAACTAAGAAATCCCCCAATGCTTTAGGGACATTAATGCCAAATGCGCAAGTTGCTGAGTCTTCAAAGAATTTGGATTCTTTTTCGCCTTTTTTCCAAGCTTCTACAATTGGCGCACAGCCTTCTGCTTGAACAGCTACTAAACGAGGAAGTTTCCCGTCTTCGATCCAGCCCAATTGCTGCAGTTCAAGAATGGCTTTATAAATTCCAATGATGCCTACTCCTCCGCCTGTTGGGTACAAAATAACATCTGGAACCTTCCATCCAAATTGTTCGACAATCTCATAGCCCATTGTCTTTTTACCTTCAATACGATACGGCTCTTTAAGTGTAGAAGCGTCGTATACGCCATGGTTCTGTACTAAATGGCCAACAACCTTTCCTGCATCACTGATCAAACCGTTGATAAGATGCAAGTCTCCACCGGCAATGTATACTTCTTTACGTGTAATTTGCGGTGCATCTAAAGGCATGACAATTGTAGCTTTGATATTTGCTTTTGCCGCATACAGCGCCCAAGCCGCACCTGCATTACCGTTTGTTGGCATAGCTAAATGTTTTACACCCAGTTCTTTTGCCTTTGAAATACCAACACTCGCACCCCGTGTTTTAAAAGAACCCGTTGGAATTACACCTTCATCTTTTATGTATAAGTGTTTTAATCCATATTCTGCTCCTAACGTTGGGAACTTTTCAAGTGGCGTCATTCCTTCACCAAGTGTTACAACATTCTCCTTTTCATGAACAGGCAGTAACTCATGATATCTCCATAAGCTATTTGGACGATTTGCAATCTCTTCACGTGACACGTTTGCTTTCACTTTCTCTAAATCATAGCGCACTAATAATGGTGAACCACACTTACATAATTGTTGTACCTTTTTTTCCTCATATACTCCATCGCATTTTGGGCACTCTAAATGTGAGATATAGCTATAGTTTTTCATTTTTCCCCTCCTAAAAAATAAAAGACTACAATTTGTGTCTTCTTCAGGTCTCCCTGCAGCTGTGGAAGCAATTTTTCACATTTCCCGGTACATTTTTTTACTGTATGTCTCTGCTTAACTAAGTAGAAGCAGTGTATGGATGATTAGGGCTGCTTTGTGAGTCAGCATATAACAAAAGCGGTCTTTCTCCCTGAGAAAAAACCGCGCACTTTCATCTTCTTTAATGCCTAAATGTTCGAAATATTTCGCCCAGTGGTATTCAAAGACGGTTTCCTTTGCCACGCCAATTTTTTTCCTTTTAACTGTGACGGCTCATCAATGCCTTTTACTGCTAAAATTTCTGACTGTTTGATCGTTTCCGGTGTGCTATGCGTTAATGATGATATAACGACTAAGTCCCCCCGGTTTAATGAGTTCAGCAATGCATAGTCAGCTGCCAGGCCCGTATCTGTTTGTTCTGTTAATAATGCATTGATCGTATCAATCCCGTATGCAAAGTTGGAAAGGGACGGATCAATTTGATGGTCTTTAAAATAGCCCTCTGCATTTGCAGCGCGGATCTGCAAGGATCCGCCTGCTGCTGTATCAATCCCAATACGTATTTTTGCTGTCTCTTCACCTTCTGCACCTGTTGCACTATTGTTGGAGCAGCCCGCTAAAAACAGGGATAATACCAAACTAAAAACCAGCAGTCCGTTTAATCGTTTCATTGCTGTTCCTCCAGTATCAGTTATTCTGCTTTTCCAGCGTTTCATCGTACCGTGCCACGCATAGAGCTCCCTCACCAACCGATTGTGCCCCTTTTATTTCAATGACTGAATCCGTTCCTCCCGGTGCAGCATTCGGCACGCGGAACCCATCCGCCATTATCAAACACCAATACATTGCCTTCGCCTGGCAGGCCTTGCGGAATGATATGGGCGTGATGCTGTCCGATAATCCATCCCCGATGCTCGAGTTCAGGTGTTGAATAGTCAGGTCCAATCTGCCATACAATTTTGCCTGTACGCTTATCCGTGATGCCGATAATATTAGCTTCCCGTGCATCCCAGATAATATTGTCAGGCAGGAAATTGATCTAAGTGTAATCTATAACATTCGAGAATATCCTGATATTAAAAGTGGCTGTTGCGACCATTGCGGAAATGCTCATTTTAAGAGCTCCATTAAAAACATGGTTTTTCTTCGTGAATGCCGCCACTGTGGAATGAAGAAGACTATTTAATTTAATTAACGAAAATAGGAGAAGAATTTTATAATCCCTCTCCCATTGTTCCTTATATTCTTATTTCGATTTGGTCAAACTAGAAATACAATCTAATAAAAAAATAGTATCTTACAGCCAAGCATCTTCTTGGCTGTTTTTAATTTGAATACATTCCTTTTTGTGTAAGAAGAGTGTACTCATTGTCGTTAACTTCAATGAGGTAAACATTCTCTTTTTCATTAACGGAGTAATCTCAGGGCCATCAATGTGTCGAATGTACCGCCTCGCGGCTGACTACGACGCGGCGGATGAAGAGCGCTATGACCACGCCAATCAGTGCTATGATCATCGTGAACAGAAACACGTTTTGTGATCCAGCCGTCATCGCGTTTGCCATTTCGGCCTGTTTGGCCGGAGCGGAGGAGCCGTGCAAGTATTTCTCCATACCGCCCGTAAGGATACTGATTGCGACCGCTGTTCCAATCGCGCCTACGACCTGCTGCAGTGTGTTCATGACTGCCGTGCCGTGCGGGTATAACTCCGGCGGCAATTGATTGAGCCCGTTTGTTTGAGCAGGCATCCATATCATGCCTACCCCCACCATGAGCCCGATATGCAAAGCCACGATAAAGGCCACTGATGAAGCAGGAGATAGGGTAGTAAAGAACCATAACATGACTGCAACGATCACGAGTCCGGGAATAACGAGCCATTTCGGCCCATATTTATCGAACAAGCGCCCCATACGCGGGGAGAGGATCCCGTTCAGCGCGCTGCCCGGCAAAAGCATGAGTCCAGTAGTGAACACAGACAGTCCTGCACCCGTCTGCAGAAACATCGGCAGGATAATCATGCTCGACATAATGATCAACATACATGACAGTACCAGGAGCAGCCCAACGACGTACATTGGGTACTTGAAAACGCTCAGATTCATCATCGGATCGCGCATAACGTTCTGCCGCAGTATGAACAGCACCAGCGCGATGAGCCCAACGACGATTGAAGTGACCACAACTGCACTGCTCCAGCCTTCAGATCCTTCGCCTGCCTTACTGAAGCCGAAGACAACTCCTCCAAAGCCGATCGTTGACAATACGATAGACAGCAGATCTATCCGGGGCTTCGTGACATCGGTGACATTTTCCAAATACTTCAGCCCTATCAACAACCCAATAACCAGGAACGGCAGCGAGAACCAGAAGATATAATGCCATGTTAAATACTCGATTAATAGACCGCCTATGGTCGGGCCGGTTGCTGGCGCAAACATGATCACAAGTCCAACGAAGCCCATCGCCGCCCCCCGCTTTTCCGGCGGGTATATGACAAGAATCGTATTGAACATGAGCGGCAGCAACAATCCCATGCCTGCCGCCTGTAAAACGCGAGCGAACATCAGCATTTCAAAATTGAACGCGAGCGCCGCGATCAATGTACCTAGAATTAAGCTTACGAGCGAACCTGTGAACAGCTGTCTCGTTGTAAACCTCTGCAGCAGCAGCCCGCTCATCGGCATTAAAATACCAAGAGTCAGCAGGAAACCGGTTGTTAACCACTGTGCGGTTGCGGCTGAAATTTGGAACACGTCCATTAAATTAGTCATTGCTATGTTTAGAGCGGTCTCGCTGAACATGCCGACAAAACCGCAGATAAGCAGCGATACCAAGATGGCACGCGTATTGTATTGCTTCTTCATTTCTATATCTCCTTGTAAATCAATTTAAGTAATAACCGTTTATTTTTTAGCAAATCCTTGTTTGTTTAAATACTCAAGCATGAAGGGCTGTTTGCTTCTTTCAAGATGATCCTCAATATGATCTTTCCATCCCTTTACTTTCTTCACTGTGAAAGGCGCTTTAACAGGACGATCTTGATAATATTCACGCATCTGTTGGTCATAAGCTGCTAATTTTTCTTCATCGAGTGGCTGGTACTGATTATCAAACATGACCATCGATTGAGGTAAACGTGGTTTTAGTCCAGGTTTCTCTCCAGCAGGATGTCCTATGCATAGACCAACTAAAGGAACCACATACTTTGGTAAATTTAATACCTCAGTTAATTCTGTAATATTAAGTCTTACTCCACCGATATATACACCACCAAGTCCCATTGATTCAGCTGCAGTTAAAGCATTTTGAGCCATTAGCCCAGCATCGAATGAACCGATTAAAAGAAACTCAATATATTCAAGGTCAACATCCGGGGCAATTTGATGATTCCGGTTAAAATCTGCACAAAAAATCCAAAACTCTGCTGCTTCTTCAATATAAGGCTGATTGGCAGAGAGCTGCATCACTTTTTTTCGAAGATCTGGATCTGTAATTCTAATGATGGAAACGGCCTGTAGAAGGCTGAAAGACGAAGTTTGATTAGCTGCCTTAAAGATCGCCTCCCGTTGTTCCTCTGTCAGTGGTTGATCTGTGAAAGACCGAATGGATGTGTGATTATGAAGCACTTCAAGGGTATTATTCATTTGAATCCTCTCCTCTATTAATTATTTTAATATTTAGCACTTCCGTATTGATAAGGAACTTCCATATTCTCACGCAATGTTTGTCCTTCATATTCTCTGTGGAACAAACCGCGGTCCTGCAAAAATGAAGCAAATGCGTTTTAGCCATACTGCTATCATTGTTTCGGCTGGACACACCGTCTTCATTGGATTCCCATAACCTTTCTCTTAGTAAATAAACGATATAGAAGTATTTAATATTTATGGTACTAAATAATTATTTAGCATACTAATTATAAACTTAGAGAAAACTTAAAATAAGTTTTTCTCCATCTGATTCATTAGTTGCCTTAATAGTAAGAGATCTTCCGGTGAAATGGAATGCAGTAATTTTTCTTGCTGCTGCTTCCATTTGAAATCAACCGGTTTCTTTAATTCTTTGCCTTTGTCTGTTAGAAAAATCCGCATAACCCTTGCATCTTGTTCATCACGTTTACGGTATATGAACCCATTTTGCTCCAGGGATTTAACCATATTTGTTACCGTAGGCGGCTCGCATTTTAAATGTTCACATAGCTGCATTTGTGTTATTCCATCACCTAACCACAAACGAGCGAGTAGTTTATCCTGGCCTACATGAAGATTAAGTTCTCTTAGACTTTCGCTGTAATCTCGACGCATTTGGGATGAAATTTTATCTAACGACTCACGAATATCGCATCCAACCTTATCGTTCATAGATAAACCTCCGCTAGTCAAAATATATTTAGCGGACTAACTATATCACGGTGAAATTCAGGTGTCAACTTAGCTTAAGGGCCTATTCCCATTATATCGGGCTGAATTCATCCAGATCGAAGGTCAAAAGTATAGATCCACCAATAGGATAGAACCCTTCTCACAAGTACTTATTCCTCTTCCTTGCTAATTTTTTTTGCGTATCCTTGCTTGTTTAAATAGTCCAGCATTTGATGTTTAATGCTTCTTTGAAGATGATCCTGGATATAGTCACTCCATCAGCTGAATTAGAGCTATTTGTAAATAATAAATATATTTGCATAGACAATAATAAAATCATTACTCTTATTATGGAAGAGGGAAATTTTAATTGCCCTAGTACTATTTTTTGTACCTAACATTGGGAAAGAGGTTAAAGATGTCTAAATTGTTTAAAGATGGTTTTTTAAATTGAATATCTATTTTCCGGATAAGGTAAACCCAAATTGCCACGTAAAGTGTTTGATTCATATTTCTTACGAAAGATTCCCTTTTCTTGTAAAATAGGAACGACTAAATCAATAAAGTCATCAAATCCTGAAGGGTGCTCCTGTCTTAGCAGCAATAGATCCATCGCACCTGCCTCGTACCAGTGATGAATTTGATCTGCTACTTTTTCTGCCGAACCAAAAAATTTCAGCTTTGGTATTCGATAGTTAGGCATTAGTGACTGCAGCTCTTGAAATTTTTCCTCTGCTTCTTTTTCTGTCCGTCCTACAATAGGATTTTGGGTAGGCATGATTAGAAAATCATTAGGTGAACGACCTTCTAATTTCACCCTTCTCTTTAGTTCTTGACTGAATGCTTTCGCATACTCTATATCTTCCCCATTAACCAATGCACCCTCAGCATGCTTCGAGGCAATATTCATGAAATCCGGAGAAGTGCCGGCTTGGAAAATAACCGGTCTTCCTTGTCTAGAACGGCTAATATTTAACGGACCCTCCACGGAAAAATAGTTTCCTCCATAGTTTAGAGTGTGCATTTTTCGTGGATCAAAGAATACTCCGGTTTTTTTATCCCGTATAAAAGCGTCATCCTCATAGGAGTCCCAAAGACCTTTCACAACCTCTAAAAATTCTTTTTTCATTGGATACAAGTCTGATTTAGAAAGATGGGTGCGGCTATAATTTGCTAATCCTCCTGGATTAGAAGTGACAGCATTCCATCCTGCCCGGCCATTACTGATTTTATCAAGAGAAGCCATCTGACGGGCAACAGTGAATGGATCCGCATAGGAAGTTGCAATTGTTGCAGTAAGCCCAATAGAATGAGTCACCATGCTTAAGGCAGACAGAATACTTACACCTTCAAACATACTGAGATAATGAGGAATCATCCCCGGTCCAATATGGCTGACGTCAGCTAAAAAGATCATGTCAAACTTTCCTTCTTCTAACCTTTTAGCTTTTTGTACATAGTAATCAATGCTCTCACTGGCATTAGCTGGCATATCTGGGTGACGCCAGCCCATGTAATTCCAGCCTACTCCATCTATAATTCCACCAATTTTAAGTTGTTTTTTCTCTTTCATTAGTTTCGCCTTCTTTTCATTCTAGTCTTGTTAGCTATTTAGCTCTAAGATCAAATTTTTCCGCCAGTAACTGATGTCCCTTTAGTCGGCTTGCTTGGTCAGGGTAAAAATCTGCTATCATAATTTCATTTACTAAAGCTTCTTTTGCTATTCGCTTTAACTTTTCAGCAGCATTGGCTGCACTTCCAATAACAAAACGTTCTTTATTATATTGCCGTGCTGCCTCTTCCTGTGGTGTATAAACATACTTACTGGCTTCTTCCAGTGTTGGAAATGAAAGATCACTCGAACCTGTTGCCATTCTTGCCCACATTAATTCCAATGGCCCTGCCAAATATTTTGCCTCTTCCTCTGTTTCTGCTGCAATAACACCGATAGCCAGAATACTTTTTGGTTCCTTCATATAGGCAGAAGGACTAAAATTATTTTTATAAAAACGAAGAACTGGAATAGCTAATTCAGGTGCCAAGTGGGCTGCAAATACGAAACCAAGCCCTTTTTCTGTTGCAAACCGTACGCCGCCTTGACTGGAGCCTAACATGTAAATATCAGGCACGAGTGTTTCATCACCTGGAGGTGAAATCTCCCCAAAGGGATGATCCATTGGGAACTTCCGAGAAAAAAAACTAAGGAGTTCGTTTAGCTGGTCGGGAAAATCATTTGCAGTCGCCCTCTCATGTGAACGTTGTAAGGCTAACGCAGTCACTCCATCTGTTCCCGATGCCCTCCCTATTCCAAGATCTACCCTTCTAGGATGCAGCGCTTCAAGAAGTGTAAAGTTCTCTACAACTTTAAGTGGGCTATGGTTAGGTAACATAATCCCTCCAGCACCTACCCGTATATTTTTCGTGTGTGAAGCTGCATGTACACTTAATAAATCAGGAGATGTACTGATTTGACTAGTAGTATTGTGATGCTCAGTAAACCAGTATCTGGTGTAACCCAATTGATCGGCTAACCTAACAACCTCTGTCATATTGTTAAGACTCTCCATAGGATTGGTATGCTTGTAAACGTGAACGAAATCTAATATCGATAATCTTACATTTTGTTCATTCATTGTTGAAATCATTGACTGTACTCCTTTTGAATAAAACTCAGCATAAATCCGCGCATGAACTCATACCTGTCCTCTCGCTACAGTTGTACTGATTTTTCCTTTCATAAAAGGAAATGACCGCCCCTTCCAAAAATAGCAGTCATTTCATCGCATAAATCCTAAGAGGTTTTATAAATACTGGCGTTCACCGGTTTGTGCCGCTTTTTCCACTGCATCAAGAAGCTGATGAAGTTTTACCGCATCCGCAAAACTAGGTGTGATGGATGTTCCTTCTTGTATGTCTTTAGCAAACTTACTGTGCGCCTGAGCGACATTCAGAACAAACCCTGCATCGTTTTTAAGGGAATCTGGTACCCAGTAATAAGCATCTGGGATTGTTAATTCATGAAGCTCTTTATCAGTAGGGCCTGCACCCCGTAATTGGTGTGATCCAAATTGAATGGAAGCAGGCGCATTGAGTACAATCGTGCCCTTGTCTCCGAAAATTTCAAGAGTAAGCCCTGTTTGGTGCTTAACTCCCCCTTGTATATGAATGCTGGCTGCTGCACCGTTGGTTAATTTTCCTGTAATCAGTATTTGATCATCTGTCGTTTTTTCAATGACTTTTTGGATATCCACCAATTCGACTTCAGGGAATTGTTGCGCTGTGACGGCGGAAAGTTCTTTAAACTCTCCAAGCATGTAGGTAAAGGCGTCAAGATTATGTCCGCCTACAATAGTAAGCAAGTTCCCCCCTACCTTCCGATCAAATAAGTACGCAGTAGCCTTGTCAGCCACTCCACCCATTCCATCAATAGAGATCTTTAAGTTGGCTGACAAAACTTTTCCAACATAGCCTTCCGCCAATAAATCTTTCACATAATTGATGGCTGGAGCCTGTCTGGCCTGCAATCCAATCGCATTTGGCAATTGCCGGGACTCTACCCATTCCTGCATTTCAAGCGCTTCAGCGGTGTTTGAGCCCAGAGGCCATTCACAATAAATCGGTTTTCCGGCAGGAACAATCGCTTTTACTGCATCATAATGTTCCTTTACGTTGATGCTGACGACTACCATATCCACATCGGGATGTTGAGCCAAATCTTCCACTTTATCAAAAGCATGAGTTGCCTTAAAGGCATCAGCGCTTTGCTTGGCACTCTCCATATTGCTGGTCCCAACTGCTGTGAGTTCAAGCTCATTCAGCTGCTCCATTGCTGGAATATGTGTTCCTCTAGCCCATCCGTTATTAATTGATCCGCCTATAATACCTGCTCGTACTTTTTTGTCCATGAGAAACAACTCCTTTTTCAAAATCAACGCTGTAAAGCATTGAAATATTTTTCCCATTCCATTATCAAACCAGCCGTATCAGATGTTTCACAATGAAATGTTCAGGTTTTTCATTTACTAGCTTGTTGACTTGTTGTATTGAATATTTTTGTTATATGGACTAGAATATAACCAATTCTCTTTTATTTGAAGAAGGCAATAAAAATTGCTGTAGTACATTTTTTTGTACTTAACAGTAGAAAGCAGGTGAAAAGGTGTCTAAAATATGTAAGGATGGATTTGACAAAGAGTGTATAAAGGAACAGAGAGAAGTATATGGCATTGCCTATACCCAGAACATACTTTCCGGACGTTGGAAATATCTCATTCTTTGGTTTTTAAAGCCGACAGAGCGTCGTTACAGTGAAATCAAAGCTTTTTTATGGGATATTTCACAAGGTTCACTTACAAAACAGCTTCGAGAACTAGAAGCAGATGGCTTAATAAGTCGCAAGGTTTATCCAGAGGTTCCTCCTCGTGTCGAATATTCATTAACCTCAAAAGGAAAAGAACTTATCCCTATTATTGACTTAATGGAAGAGTACGGTAAAAAGTTTGGCGAGCAAGTTGACTAATTAAAGTGGGTAAGAATAACGCTACTCATATTTAAACCCTATTCAATGATCTAAAGTCTTTTTGGAGAAGTACTAAGAGCTGGGTAGGATTCGCTATTACCGGTTACGGTCTTTTTAAAAAATAGATGATTATTGGCTTTGCTAAACATAAAAAAGATTGCCCACTCTAGTCTAATCTGGCTAGAGGTAAGGCAATCTTTTTTTGATCATTCCTTTTGTTTTGGATTCACCACTACTTCGTGCGTAATCATGAGCTTTTTGGTTTTTTAGTACTCATAACTTAAAACCTATTAGATTATTGAACAGAGTTTTGATACAAAAAAAGCAACAAAAAAGTACCCTTTTGAGAACCGGACGATCGTGTTCAGAAAAGGACAAATTTCTGCACATAATATGTAATAAACCCAATTTCCTTGTAGGAAATTGGGTTTATTTGTATATCATCAAAACAATTAATTATGACCAACTATTGGATGCGGTAGGTATGGCTCTTCAAGGAATGCAATTTCTTCAGATGTTAACTTGACTGATAAAGCACCTACAGCATCTTCAAGATGCGATATTTTCGTAGCCCCGATAATAGGAGCTGTTACTGGCTCTTTCTGTAATAACCAGGCAAGCGCGATGTGTGTGCGAGGGACACCGTGTTTTTCGGCGATGGACGCTACTCGCTCGACAACCAATCGATCAGCGTCCGAAGTCGCATCGTATTTAGATTTTTGAATTTGATCTGTCTCGGAACGATGCGTTGTTACTGACCAGTCACGCGTTAATCTTCCTGATGCAAGAGGACTGTATGGAGTGACCCCAATTTTCTCTTCTTTACAAAGAGGCAGCATTTCTCGTTCCTCTTCACGGTAGATTAGGTTTAAATGGTTCTGCATGGACACGAACTTCGTCCAACCATTTTTTTCTGCCACATGTAATGCCTTTTGAAACTGCCAAGCGTACATGGCAGAAGCACCAATGTATCTTGCTTTTCCGGCTTTCACCACGTCATGCAATGCTTCCATCGTTTCTTCAATAGGGGTATTGTAATCCCAGCGATGGATAATATAGAGGTCTACATAATCAGTTTGCAGCCTCTTAAGACTGTTATCGATTTCACTCATAATTGCTTTTCGGGAAAGACCAGAACCATTTGGACCTTTATGCATTTGTCCGTGTACCTTAGTTGCTATTACAACTTCGTCACGATTCGCATAATCCTTTAGAGCTCGTCCAAGATATTCCTCACTTGTACCAAGGGAGTATACATTTGCTGTATCAAAAAAATTAATCCCTAACTCAAGTGCTTTTTTTATAACAGGGCGAGAGTCTTCTTCGTTAAGTACCCATTGGTGAAGCCATTTGTCAGCGTCCCCAAAACCCATACATCCAAGACAAAATCGAGATACGTCTAGGCCTGTATTACCAAGTTTCACATACTCCATTTGATTCTTCCTCTCTTTCATTGTTAGCCACGTTTATCGTGGCCTATTTACAATTAATTATGTCATAAACAATGAAAAAACCCTTATCACATTACTGCTAAGTTTTTGCCTAATCCTTTCAGACCCTCTTACTCGAACAATGAATATCAGGTATAATGAATCGAAGACGCAGAAAAAGGAGAAAAAGTGATGTCCGAGAAAACCTCCAAACAACAACGCGAAATTGTCAGGCTCATTGAGCACTTTTCAAATCAGGATGGTGTTCACCCTACCCCTATTCCAAGTTTATTTCTCATCCGCGAATCTATTATTACTGAACCTATTTCAAGAGTTAACGAGCCATCTTTTTGCATTATCCTCCAAGGCGAGAAGGAGGTATTATTGGGAGAGGAACGCTTTTTGTATGGTGCCGGTCATTATATTGTGGCATCTGTTGATTTACCAGTTACAGGACAAGTGATCAAGGCCTCAACAGAATCTCCTTATTTAGCCCTCAAACTTGAATTTACTTCGGGCCAAATTTTAGAAGTTTTAAATGAAACAGATATTCAGTCTGACCAGAGAAAGAACGCGAAACGAGCCATGTTTGTGAGCGAAGTAGAACCACTTTTGTTAGATGCGGTACTCAGATTAGCTAGTTTGTTAGAGAACCCGAAACATATCCCTGTTCTTGCTCCATTATTTAAAAAAGAAATTATTTATTGGATTTTACAAAGCCCGCATGGCGAAGCGCTTGAACAAATGGCATTAGAAGGTAGCAATGGCTCTAGAATAAGAGAGGTTATAGACCATATCGTCAATAATTATGAAGAGCCTTTTCGAATTGAAGAGCTTACCCAAATAGCGAATATGAGTGCTTCATCGCTACATCGACATTTTAAAGAGGTTACGGCTATGAGTCCTATTCAGTTTCAAAAACAACTGAGATTACAGGAAGCTAGGCGATTATTATTAGCCGATTCAACAGATATAGCTAATGTCGCATTTAAGGTTGGCTACGAAAGTCAATCGCAATTCAGTCGAGAATATTCCCGAATGTTTGGATTTCCACCTAGAGTAGATATAAATCGACTAAGAGAGAACTACGTTTAATGTAAGTCTACAGATTATGAATGGTTGCATTTAAAGAAACAGGGGCTTTAGCTGAAGAAGACTAAATTAAAAAAGTTAATTCCGCAAGAAAATCGGCTTTTTTAATGGGTTGTAACTTCCTTAACGTTGTAAATCCGCATTTTCCTGATGCTACCCCATATAGTCTCTGTCACAAAAATGACTGTTTTTGAGACAGTACAGAATACTAAAAAAAACAGCTTTCAGATTTCTTGAAAGCTGCTTCTTTTTAAAATATTGTATAATTTTTTATACTTACAAGGGGATAAAAATAATGTGTTTACCAGAAAATACAATCTTCTACTTAGGAATCAGCTTTTTGATATTCAACTTCATTACCGTACGTTTGATAAAGAATCGGCTCGACCATAGGAGACTATTGCCACGATAACCGCGAACCCTAATGATGCCGCACCGAACCAAGTAATTGTCATGATCGATAAGCTTCCCATGGCGGTTCCCCCTTCCGTTCTTATTCTAAAAGAATCTCCAGATCGTATGCCTAAATTCATTACCTCTATAATAGAATCCAGACCCCGTTCCAATTCAAGGGACATCCCCTTGTATTCTAAGAAAAGCTTCGCTTTGTATCAGCTGCCCATACTGACTATCGTGGATGGGTGTCGTACTTTAAATTACGCTCGTATAGCATTCGGAGTCTCATGATCATCACTTAATTTATGGTTAAAGTTTATCCAAAAACGATCAGATACCGTTTTTGCTTTTGTTCTCTTGAGAATATCGACTTGATCGTAATGATGAAGACCTAGTCTCTTTAAGATATCGTCGGCATTTTGTCTATCTGGAGGAAACAATCTTCCTGCCACCCACTTGCTCGTAAGTGCCTTTAGTAACTGTTCTCTTTCCGGTATTTTGGTTTATCCAATGTAATGCGGAGTGAAGGCGGTAGATATTTTGAGTTTTCCTTATCCTGGACATTAATTTGATAAATATACTTATCTTGTCCTGTTGAATAAATAAGAATAGACCCAATCTGTTTATCCTCGTGCATTAAGGGGAACATTCCAATGGCACGTACTCACATGTAATCCACCTCCAATTATCCCTTTATTATACCGCGAATGTAAAAAAATATAATGTCTCCTTTTAGTGGAAGCAACAAAGGCGAATAAAAAAGCCTCCCATTCACATGAGAAGCTCCTTTGACTTGTAAAATTCCTCAAATGATTGGACAGACATCGGTTTGGCAAAAACGTATCCTTGTCCCAGCGTACAACCATTCTTCAAGAGAAAATCCGCTTGCCTCTGGGTTTCAATTCCTTCCGCTACAAGGCCAAATCCCAAGCTTTTCCCCATATCAATAATCGTTTTGACAAGCGTTGAATAACCTGAATGATCAGTGATTTCATCGATAAAGGATTTATCTATTTTAATGAAATCGATCGGCAGGGTTTTCAGCATGCTTAATGACGAATAACCCGTGCCAAAATCATCAACATAAGTGTGGATACCCATTTGCCGTAGTTCAAACAAAACAGGTGAAATAGTGTGTATATTTTGAAGCATACTCTCTGTCAGTTCCACACCCAGTAAATGCGGCGAAAGTCCATGCTGTTCGAGTGTATAGCGAAGGTGATTGAGAAAATCGGGATCCTCAAATTGAAGGTTTGATACATTAATTGCAACCTTAATGGGCTTCCCTTCCTCTTCCCATTTTCCAGCCTGGCTGACAGCCTCCTGGACCACCCATTTTCCAATAGCAAGCATTTGGCCAGACTCCTCTGCAATAGGGATAAACTCTGCAGGAGACACGAAGCCAAGAGCAGGGTGCTCCCATCGAAGTAAAGCCTCTACCCCCTCTACTTCTTTTGTTGATAAATCAATTTTAGGCTGATAATAAAGTTCAAATTCATCTGCATCAATCGCCCTTTTTAACGCCAGTTCAATATAGAGTTTTCTTTTCACGAGCGCCTCGTCTTCCAACTCATAAAACCGCACTGTATTTTTTCCCCGCTGCTTTGCCTGATGAAGGGCTACACCGGCTTTTGACATCAAGCTATTTAAAGTTGTACCGTGCTCTGGAAAAAGTACTATACCCGCACTTACCGTTACATCTATCTCTTGATTCTCTAGTTCAAATGGGAGCGCCAGCTGTGCCATCATGTTGTGTACAAAAGTTTTCACGTTCGTTTTTTCGGTATACGGCAGCGCGATAATAAATTCATCTCCGCCGTACCGGGCAATGTAATCAGATGGCCGGAGAATATCCTGAAGCCGATGTGCGATAATTTGAAGAACAAGATCACCTGCTTTAAAGCCAAGCATATCATTGATAACTTTCAGCCGGTCAATGTTCACATAAAGAATAGCCATATTGTCTTTATCGGTTTGTGCTTTCAGCCATTCTTCCATTCGTTTATTAAAAGATAGCCGATTTGGCAATCCTGTTAAAGAATCGGTAAGGGATACTTGCTGTAGCTGCTTTTCCATTTCAATGGCTTTCGTCAAATCATTGGCCACTCCTAAAAGCCGAACCACTTTCCCATTTTCATTTTTTATGGGATGTCCCATCACCTTGATCCAAATGATTGTGCCGTCCTTATGATAAATGCGCCACTGGGCTTCCGAATGAGTACCATTCAAAAGGCGCTGATAATGCTTATTTACAAGTTCCATATCCGCCGGGTAGGTCTTTTTCATCCAAAATTCGTAGTCCTTTTCAAACTCTTCCGCATCATATCCCAGCATTCTTTCAATACCCGTGGATACTTTCATCATCTGATCTTCTACATCTATTGACCAGATCCATGAACTGTGGTTGTAGAAAATGGCATTTAAGTCTTCTTGATACTGTTTTAACTGGTCAAGATTTTCCTGGATTTCTGCCTGCCTTGCTTTATTTTCTGCAAGAAGCTGTTTGTTTTTGCTGATCACAGCACCGATATAGCCGCCAATCAAAACCGCTGCGATCGTTGCGGATATGATTAAATAGGGATGCAAATTAGTTAGTATATTGTATAGGGCCGTAATTGCTCCCAGAAGCAGACTGTATTTAAGGATCTCTGCATTTTGAACGAGCCGCATACACTGCCACCTCACTTTAGAAGCTACCTTTTATTGCTATCTTTTCTTGTTACTATACTACCAAAATTAATTTATAAAAGCTTGTCGAATTTTTCCTTTAAAATGTTTTCACCGTGCAAAAGATTTAAAATAATTACAGCGCTAGATGCACGCTTGGTAATTTAAAAACATAAGGCTAAGACGGTGGAAGATGGATGAAACTAAAATTTTTTCAATAATATATCTAATTATGGAAATGCATTATCTGTACGCTTTAGCCATCTCCCTTACAGGTGGCCGCTTTTATATTGCTTCTTCTGTCTATCCGCTTTAGCCCTTTTCAGCATGGGTTTGAGTCAATAATTTGGACACGTCTTAAGCTGGTCTTCTAATTTGATCTTCGATGGCTTGAGGTGTCTGATAGCCGATGCTGCTATGAATTCTGTTTCGGTTATAGCAGCCTTCTATAAACTGGAGCATAGCCAGCCTTAGATTAATCGGCTAATATAAAGTCGTTTCCTCCCCCCTGTTTAGCCCTGTACATCGCTTCATCCGCCTGCTGGATCAGCTCTTCTACCGTTTGACCGTGCTGAGGATAAAAGGCAATTCCGATGCTGGATGTTGTTGTGAATAGGTGGCCTTTAACCTGATAAGGCTGCCCAATCGCCTGCAGGAGCCTGCCCGCAACCTCTTCGGCAGCGGTCCTATCTGTGTTAGGCAGAAGAACGGTAAATTCATCGCCTCCCATTCGCGCCAGAACATCCATTTTACGCAAGCTGCCTTTCAGCCGGTCTGTAAATTGCATGAGCAGTTCATCGCCTACATCGTGGCCAAGTGTATCGTTGATAAATTTAAATTTATCCAAGTCCAAATACATGATGCTCGCCTTCTGCTTGCTCCGTGCAGCTTCCTTCATAGCGTGATTGGCTAGTTTCTCGAATAAACGTCGGTTCGGCACGTCGGTTAGCGGGTCATAAAAAGCCATGTGCTCAAGTTTTTCTTCGTAATATTTCCGTTCATTAATATTACGGGAAATGCCGACAAAGCCTTCTAACAAGTTTTGTTCATTCCATAGCGGCATACAGACCGTTTCAAAATACAGCCACTCTCCTAAGCGGCCTTTTTTCCTGAATTCGACTTTATAAGGGCGTTGATGCTCCACGGCTTCTGCAAACCGGGATACAATTTCCGGCTGATCGTCTTCATGAATAAGGGAAATAGCGGGCTGCCCCACATACTCTTCCGGCTTCACGCCTAAAACAGGCTGGTAAGAAGGCGATGCATATGTGATGATGCCCTCAAGATTAAACACGGCAATCAGGTCATTCATATTTTCTGCAATTAAGCGGTACTGCTTTTCGCTTTCGTGCAACGCTTTTTTTGCGTTCACTTCTTCCGTAACATCTTTGCCAATTCCATAAACCCCTATAATTTTTCCTTCTACATAAATCGGGACGTTTGTGAAGCTTAAATGAATAACTTCTTTATTCAAACGATACAGGGATACATTATATTCTACGCTTTTGCCCTGCTTGGCTTCTTCGTAGCGTTGAAGAACGTCTTCAAAAGGGGTAACAAATTCTTCTTCAAAATCTCTTAAGTTCGGTTTTTCTGCAATCTCCAGACTTCTTCCAATTATTTTTTCAAAAGCAGGATTTACGCTTGTAAAATTCCCTTCTAAATCAAGGGACCAGACCGCATCTTGATGATGGTCAACTAACGAACGATACCGTTCCTCACTTTCACGCAGTTCTTTTTCAACACGTTTTTGCTCCGTAATGTCCTTTACAAATGCATAGAGTCCCTGTATTTCACCCTTAATGATAACAGGCACCTCTTTTACCTGCAGATCGATCTGGCAGCCGTCTTGTCGAAAAAAATAAGATTCATATTCCTGTGAGCGGCCTTGTAAAACAAGCCGCCGCAGGCTGTAGATTTTCTCCAGTTCCTTTGGTCCAAACGCCTGAGTCATTATTTCTCTCAGGTCGCGCACTTCCAGATCCGATGAGATCCCCAGCATATTTCGAAATACCTGGTTAACGTGAATTAATTCCCGCTCTTTGTTTATAAACAATACGCCATCAGTATTGTTTTCGATTAATGACTGCCAATGATGCTCTGCTTCTTGCAGCCGGTCATTTTTCCTTATCAGTTCTTCCTGCTGACGAACGGATTTCGTGATATCCCGGACGACGGCGACAATATGGGCAAGCTCTCCTCTTTCATTGAACAAAGGATCCAGCCGGGTTTCCGAATGCACTGTCTCGCCGTCTGGCCCAGGAAACTGATCCCGGTACATTACTGATTCTCTTTTTTCAATGACTCTTTTATATTGTTCCGAGATCATAGCTTTCCTTTCCGGTTGATCATGAAAAACTTCTCCTATCGTTTTTCCTGCTATTTGTTTAGGTGATAATCCTAATCGTTTACAGCCCGATTGGTTAGCAAAGACGTAGCGCAAAACGGTTCTTTCTTCTATCTCCACAATGAACAACATATCAGACAGCTGATCCAACACCTCTTGAAAAAACAATTGGATGACTTCCTCCCCTCTGCTCACAGATTGTTATAGAATAACAAATATTAGTCCAAAACATACCATCGAATATGCTTATTATCGTACTGTTCTGTTTTATTTTTTACCCCATTTTAGATTTTTCTAATTGCTGTTTCATCTAATAATCTAAAAACCATCTTTCTTTCTTTTTTCAGTATGGAACAAAGAATCTTCACGGTGCTGGATCTAGTTGGTAAATGAGTATGAGTAGAAATATGAGTTGAATTTCTATTTCTATATGCAGAAAGGAAATATTTAATTATACGTAAAATAATCTTTTTTTAAGAAAAGATAAATAGGAAAACTGCATACAATCTTTACGTGCAGCACGATCTTTAAAAAGATCTATTTCCCTTTGTTGTATAAAACTTTTCCATATCAATTTCAAAAACTTCAATTGAATCTCCTTGGCTGGTGAGGAACTCATTAAGCTCCTTATCAGACGTAAATTACTCTTTATAAAACTTTCTTGTATGATCGCCTGTAATGTAAAAATGCAGGACTATCATAAAATCACTCCTGATAACAAAAAGCGGATGCTTGACAGCAATCCGCTTAACTGGCTTTTTTAATAATAGGTTTGTAATACTTTACGAAATTTTGATCACCCATAAAAGTTTTACGGATGATCTGGCGGATAGCTTTTCTAAGAAAAAGTTCAATATTTGATTGATCATACATCTTTAGGAGTGCCAGAGCTCTGCTATGGCCGCCGAGGTCTGAAATACCTTGCATGTAATCAGCTACCGTGAGGTAATACCCGTCTGTTTCAAATTTTTTATTGGGGTCTATGCCAAAATTGCCTACAATAATTTTATATAACTCATTATAAGGTTCCAGTGGGAAGCCCTCCTAGATTTTTTCTAAGATCATTATAGTAAGCCACCTATACTTATATACATATTTTTTTAGTGAATCTGGTTGCTATGCGCTTCAATAGATATATGGGCAGTTCTAGTGTCCGTTAAATCAGCGTTCTCTGTAAACGTAGCAGATCCGGCTTAGTCAACCCAAAGGATTTCTTTTTCAGAACGGCTTCTATATGGTTTTTATCAAGGGATTTAACGTGAAATATTTGTTCATCTGGAGCTTCTATAGTACTCAATCTAACAACAGAAACATACGTTCATAGTTTGCGTATCAATCGTATTTTACGCAAAGTTTGACTATATTTGACCAATTAGGAGTAATGATGTTTATACTTGATAGCATACTTTGCACCATTGCATGGTCAAGCCAGTAACTTTAAATCTCCCGTGCTTCTTCTTCCTGAAATTCTTCTTTCGTCACATACTTAATTCCGTATCCTTTAAACAAAAGCATATTGGTCATTTTTATAAAACTGGTCCCGGCACCATGTAAAGTGCCGGCAATTTCCTCACCTTTCATTACGAATACATATTTCATTGTCTTTCACGTCCTTCAGTCTACTTTCACCAAAGCCCTGGCATTTCAGTATTAGTTACCATTACAATTACCCGAGGTCTTTGCTATCTGATCAGTTCCACTTCTCTTGTATAAAACGAGCATGAACCACTTTCTTACGCTCGTGTATTATCATATTATAGATAGTCTCAATAATGTGTATCTGATGCTCTAGGTTATCCTGCAATAGCAAAAATCATCATTCTGATTTAGGGCAGCTTGGAGATCCAGCCTACTTGCTCAAATCCCCGCGGTTTCATCCATGCTCATTTTTGATATACCCGCTATACACTGTTTCAGTTCATGCAGCTTCTTTACCATTATTATAGATATCGGAATGTATCTTGAAATCAGGCTGCAAAATAAAAAGCACAGCGTGGATGCACTGTGCTTTTATTCTGCTATCTTTTCTAAGTTCTTATCATTTTCAAGTTGTAGCATAGGTTTATTAGCCTCTTCATCATTAAAGACAACCATTCGTCTAGCCCGGTCCATGATCTTCACAATTTCTTCGTAATCGTTTTTCATGATCAACGCGCTTTTTTCAAGCTGTGCGAATTTCAGTTCCAGTTCCGCTTTTTCACGTTTGGTCGTCTCCAGCTCTCTTTGCAGAAGGTCATAGTCTTCCCCAGAGACATTTAAGGTCTCCAAAAAGCCAATAACATCCTTAATAGTTAGAGAACCTGAACTCAAGCTATCGATTGCTTTTTGTCTTGGTTGATGTTTCTCCTCAACAACGTGAAGCCCTAATGAAACTCTCCCCTGCTTTTGCTGGTTACGGAAGTGTTGTTTTCTCTGTTTACGAGCAAGACCTAATGCTTTTTCGTATTGCTGCCTGATCACAGCATTCCAGCGGAAGCCACATGCTGCTCCTGTTCTATTAAGGGCATTTCCTACTTCTTCAAATGCCTTGAGCTGGGTACTTCCCTCTCTCACATGGTGTAATACGGTTTCGGCAAGCAGCAGATCATGTTCTTCTGACCAGGCATCTTGTCTTACTTTCATCGGTTATCTCCCCTTTTATTTGGATGATCTTTTCATCAAGATAGCCGCTTCTTCCGTCTTTTATACAAACATACTTGAAAATTATGTATCCCATATATATTCTGTTTAACTTCAAAATATTTGTGAAAGGTAAGAAGTTACCTAAGATTTACTTTGTGTTGCCAGCTGCTACACCATTCTTATAAAACCTAAAAAAGAATCGAGAACGGCCCTTGGACTATTCTCGATTCTTCTACTATCTTATTCTACATATTTTGTTCTGCTTTTCTTTGGCCGACCATCTCATTCGCTTTTTGAATATACTCCTCATTTGTAAAAATAGCTTGAGTATTGGTACTGTGCTTTTTTGTGTGTCTTGAGAAGTTTTTGGCATTGGTCCAGGAACTGCAGATCGGGCACGGCAGCTCCCCATTAACTTCCCATTGTTTGACGGTGAATCGCCTTGTATTCATCTTCATTTTAACTGTATGTTTAATGATAGGTTTTGTATTTGTAGCAGCTTCTTCACCTTTCTGGATGTGTTCACTTATGTATGCTGCAGGCTCTTTCGCTGCTTTTTGATCAGTGGTTATTTCGCGTTCTACCAAGAGATAAATAGCCTCACTAATAGAAAGGCCTAACTCATCACAACGCTCCTTAAAGTCACTATACAGGCTGTCTGGTAGGCGGGCAGTCAAAACAGTTGAGGCCTCTTTTCTTCTTTTGTTTCTTGCGAATTGTTCCAAGTAGCTCATATTATCGTCTCTCCTTTTTCTTTTTATCTCATTTTTATATACATATGACGACAAGTGAAACTTTATGAATACAAAGATAATGCAGACGAATACAACAGAAAAAGAACTTGGTCAGCTAGTGTTTATATATTAATATCTATGCACAATAAAATTGTCTCAATTTTGAATGTACAGTTAACTAACTTTATTGCCTTCTTCCCAAGCAAGTGAAAGAGTATAATAAGGAAAGAAGCGCCTAAGATGAGAAGAGGCTTAGAGTAGGTACTTTCTTGAGTTTTGATTAATCAGGTGCCCTGGTAATTGAATGATGGTTTTTCTGATTTTCCTTACCCATATCTCCTCAGTGACATTTTTCGTATACTCCAGTACAACTTATCTAATTATCAGTTTGCTAAAGCTTGTTATCCGGCTAGTCATATCTATTTTTGCAGGAGCTTCCCAACAAAACTTTTCTACTCCAAACAAAAATGTATGACTTATTAAGATAAATATCTAACGAAAGGGAGGAATACATTGGCTGAATCAGTAAAACTAAAGACTCAACACAAAAAGGCTTCACTGTTTGAGATTATTCAAAGGGGAGCTGTCATCACTGTTGGCTCCTTATTAATGGCAACAGGATTGGAGATCTTTTTAGTTCCAAACCACGTTATTGATGGAGGCATTACGGGGATATCGATTATGCTTTCCCACATTACCGGTGTAAGCCTTGGACTCTTTATCTTTCTTTTAAACTTACCGTTCGTCTACATTGGATACAAACAAATCGGTAAAACCTTTGCCTTATCCACTATTTTTGGGATCTTTATGCTCTCCATCTTTACCGCTTATTTTCATCCCATTCCCGCTTTTACAGATGATATTCTTCTTGCTACGATCTTTGGAGGAATGGCACTCGGCAGCGGAATTGGCCTTGTTATCCGCTATGGCGGGGCGCTAGATGGTACGGAAATTCTTGCCATTTTAATTAATAAAAAAGTGCCTTTTTCTGTTGGTGAAATTGTGATGTTCTTTAACGTGTTTATTTTAAGTGCAGCAGGATTTGTTTTTAGCTGGGATCGTGCTATGTATTCGATTTTAGCGTATGTCATTGCATCTAAAACAATTGATACGGTTGTTGCCGGGCTGGAAGAATCAAAATCTGCTTGGATTATCAGTGATCATTATCAAGAAATTGGAGATGCAGTTAATGCGCGTCTAGGGCGCGGAGTAACATTTCTTAATGGTGAAGGGGCTTATACAGGTGATGATAAAAAGGTGATTTTTTGTATTATTACACGATTGGAAGAAGCTAAGTTAAAAGGGATTGTGGAAGAGTTAGATCCAAACGCTTTTTTAGCAGTAGGAGATATTACAGAAGTTCGTGGAGGACGCTTTAAAAAGAGAGATATTCATTAATGACCAGCCTTCTTAATGGATTAACTGTCATTAATCATATTTTAATTAGAAAAAGCAGCGCCCAATCGGCAGCTGCTTTTCTTTTATCTTTACGTGAGCAGAAAATCATAATTTAACCCCATTGTCTTTTGATATTTACCGGCTGATAAGTCTGAGAGTATTATTGCACATTTATATTGACGTACTATTGAGTGAACATTTGAGTTGTTATACTTTTAAAAATTAAGCTTTGATAAATAATAGCATTTACATTTATCAAAAGAAAATGAGGAGCTTTACTCCTCTGCTTTATTCGTTATTTAATTAAGGCACCCACTGGTTAAATCAAAGAAGACCATACAATCTTGTTGTCTGACATACAAATTAATAATATACGAGTTTCGCTAATTTAAACACATCGTTCTCGAATTAGTATGTATATAATCTATTTTTGGCATTGAATACATTAATTTTTCAGAAGATAATGATAACAATATACCTGAATTTGTCTATTGTGTACAAAGGAGATAGAGAAAATGACAAACACGAATGTTGCCACACAAGAAAAGCAAGTAGCTAAACAATACATAGACCGCGTATATGAAATTGTAAAAAAACGCAATCCTGGCGAAACCGAATTTCATCAGGCAGTTCAAGAGATTTTTGAATCGTTAACGCCTGTATTTGAAAAATATCCAAAATACATACAGCACAATATTTTAGAACGTATGGTAGAACCGGAGCGCGTTATTTCTTTCCGTGTGCCTTGGACGGATGACAACGGCAATGTACAGGTTAACCGCGGATTCCGTGTTCAATTCAGCAGCGCAATTGGTCCGTACAAAGGCGGTCTTCGCTTCCATCCGTCTGTCAATGCCAGCATCATTAAATTCCTTGGCTTTGAGCAGATCTTTAAAAACTCATTGACCGGGCAGCCGATTGGCGGCGGTAAAGGCGGATCTGATTTCGATCCTAAAGGAAAATCAGACAATGAAGTTATGCGCTTTACGCAAAGCTTTATGACGGAATTGTACCGCCACATTGGACCGGACGTTGACGTGCCAGCTGGTGACATAGGTGTCGGCGCACGCGAAATCGGTTACATGTTTGGCCAGTACAAACGCCTTCGTGGCAGCTATGAAGCCGGTGTTTTAACGGGAAAAGGTATTTCATATGGTGGAAGTCTTGCCCGTACGGAAGCAACAGGCTACGGGACAGTCTATTTTGTTGATGAAATGCTTCGTGATAAAGGAAAGACATTTAACGGGCGTACTGTTGTAGTATCCGGTTCGGGGAATGTATCCATTTATGCTATGGAAAAAGCAACAGAGCTGGGTGCCACCGTTGTCGCATGCTCAGATTCAGGCGGCTATATTTATGATGAAGATGGTATTGATATCGCTACTGTAAAACAGTTGAAAGAAGTAGAGCGCAAGCGTATCAGTGAATATGTGAAATTCCATCCGACTGCAGTTTATACAGAAGACTGCGAAGGTATTTGGACGATTCCTTGTAAAATTGCTCTTCCTTGCGCAACGCAGAATGAAATTAGCGCAGAATCAGCACAGCAGCTTGTGGATAATGGTGTGAAAGCAGTCGGCGAAGGGGCAAATATGCCTTCTACCCTTGAAGCTATTGATATTTTCTTGAGAAATGGTGTTCTTTTTGCCCCGGCAAAAGCAGCCAATGCAGGCGGCGTAGCCGTTTCTGCTCTTGAAATGGCGCAAAACAGCGCACGGATGCCTTGGTCATTTGAAGAAGTGGATGCCAAACTCCATGACATTATGAAAAACATCTACAAACAAGCAAAAGAGGCAGCTGCCGAATTTGGCTATGAAGACAATCTTGTGGTTGGTGCTAATATTGCTGGTTTCCTCAAAGTTGCGGATGCTATGATCGTACAGGGTGTTGTCTAAGCGGAAATGAAATTTAAATAAATAGGCATATTCCTATATTTACATCACTCAAACATAAGTAACCCTGTCTCTTTCAAAGACAGGGTTATTTGTATACAGGAAATTAGGAATTATACATAGTAAAAGTGGCTAACCGTGTGTAACATATGCTTTAAAAAAATGAATCCCTATTGTACTGAGAGTATTTCCTTCTTTTACTAAAGCCCCTTATGTTCTCACACTTTATATCGTATGTCTTCATTATATAGTATCAGAGGATACCTTCTTTGTAGTCAACACTTCTAAAGCATCCTTTACATCTTCCGCAAATCGGATTGGTTTTTCAACTTTTTCAAAATGAATATACATCAGCCTTGGATCCTCAAACAACCAATGATTATGAAAGCCGGTTACAATAATGTCATGTTCTAGAAGCTCACTAATGAATGGGTTAAGCTCTTCTTGCAGGATCACCGTTTCCCCACTGCAAAGGGCTCTCCCATCTGAAGATAACGATTCAAAGGCAAACATCTGCGGAATCAATAAAAATGATGTTCCCTGCCTTCCGAGAACTCGAGGCATAATATTTGTACGAGATTTCATCACAATACAAGCCCCGTCTTCAAACGTATGCATGCTGCCATCTAAAATTTGATTGAACTCCTCACAAAGTTCTTCTCCCCGTCTATTTGGTATTCTTTGTCTCCCCCGGGGGCGTCCAATATTGCGGGTAGTTAAAACGTTAAGGGCTCTTCTTACTTTTCTGGCAAAAGATAAAGGTTCCTCCAGGGATTCGAAATGCATATACATCAATCGCGGATTTTCAAACAACCAGTGGTTGTGAAAGGCGGTTACAATAATCCCCTCTTCACGCAGCTTCGCCATAAATCGGTTTGCTTCCTCCTGCAGGAGGACAGTTTCACCAAGACACAATGCTTTTCCGTTTTGATCGAGGTTTTCAAAAGAGTATGCCTGAGGCACAAACATAAAAGAATCGGCTCTCCGGCCTAGTACAACCGGGTGAATATTTGTACGGGATCTTGTTGCCGTGCAAACGCCATTAATGACAGCAGGAGTGGCCCCCAGAATTTCCGCGAATTTCTCACAAAGGTCATCAGGTTGAACGTTGTTCATGTTATCCAATTGCAAATCATCTCCCAAGTACAATTTCCTGGTTATCTTATTCAAGAAGACACATGGGGGTTCTGTATATATGCTCGAAAAAAAGGTTGAAATGTTCCAACTACACTTCCTAAAGTCACGGACATTGAATGTAGGGAAAAGAAGTGTAATACCCCATTGAGATTAAATGTTTAAATAGACAAAAGGAGCAAGAAGAGCACGAAGGGACTGACCCCCGTTTCGCAAACAGAGGCCAGTTCTACTAGCATAAGCTGGTTCTTTTTTTATGCATAAAGTACCGGATTTTCCTCATCCTACTGAAAAAGGAGCAATGGGTGAATTCATTTTAGCAGGATGAAGACATTGTATTCGGGAAATCATTTTTTGATCCATTTATGCAAGATGGCTTTTCTTTTCTTACCGTTGCGGTGGAAAGATTTAAAAAGACGCAATTGATGGAAATTAATAAAGCAGTCCTGTGACAGCAAGCTGCAAACACATGTTGGCGTTGGAATTCTCTCTCTTCCATACGACGTGCATCAAGCTGCGGGGAAAGACGGCTGGTTATCGATCCTGCTGGCGGGTTTTTTTATGCAGATAGTAATTGTTGTAATGTGGCTGCTGGCTTTACGCTTTCCTAGTAAAACATTGCCTGAATTTTTGCCGCTCATTGTCGGACGTGTGATCAGTGTGCTGATTATAGCGCTTTATATATTCTTTTTTTTCATGATCGCCAGCCAGATTTTAGCGGTTTTTCTTTCGATTACCGCAGACTGGGCGTTTCCTCATACACCATCTCTTGTGTTCGCAGTCATTATTAAGCGATTACAGTCTACTTGATTCAAGAGGATATTCGGGTCATCGCTCGGTTTCATGTACTGATGTCCTTTTTTCTGATAGGTGTGCTCATGGTTTTTCTCTTTATGTGGAATCAATTGAATGTTTATTATTTACTGCCCATTGGGTCTTCCGGTATACAGAATATTGCAGCAGGAGCCCAAAAAGCTATTTTTCCAATAGGTGGAACCGAAATGCTGCTCTGGCTTTTTCCCTTTACTTAGGCGGACAATAAAGGAAAATGGAAAGCGGCTGCAGGAGCTCTCATGAATACAAGCAACTGTCCCTTAAAAAAGCTGTGTGATTTAGTGTTGACAATCCAGGATCCACCAGGATGAAACCTCCGGTTCTTTTAAAGAGAAAGACAACCGGTCTCCTGAACAGCAGGAGCTTTTAGAG
>NZ_JAVJNG010000110.1:0-286 GCF_038806185.1 Domibacillus sp. 8LH
AGTGCCAAGGCATCCACCGTGCGCCCTTTCTAACTTAACCTAAAATGGCGGTGTATCTTACTCGGTTTTTTGCTTTGGTCATACAATGTGTTGCTTCTATCCAGTTTTCAAAGAACAGTTTCAGCTGCCTGCATAAATAAATGCGGGCACAAGAAGAGATTGAACTCTTCAAAACTGAACAAAATCAAACGTCAACGTGCCAGGAACGGAGTTCCTGTTTCCGTAAATATCCTTAGAAAGGAGGTGATCCAGCCGCACCTTCCGATACGGCTACCTTGTTACGACT
>NZ_JAVJNG010000111.1:0-285 GCF_038806185.1 Domibacillus sp. 8LH
GCTATTGCCACCAGACTATATGGAACAAAATTGTTCCTTCAAAACTGGATAATCTCTGTAAAGTAACGGCATACCGTTGCCATGTGTTGTCCAGCCTCGGGTGCGATCAGCTCGCGTCGCTTCGGCTTGTCTGATGAGGCCAAAAGCGCCTCAAGCAGCCATTCCTCCAGCGCGTGTCGCTGATGGACACGCACCCTCGGCATTTCAGTTGATTAAGTCCTCGATCGATTAGTATTCGTCAGCTCCATGCGTCACCGCACTTCCACCTCGAACCTATCTACCTCG
>NZ_JAVJNG010000112.1:0-280 GCF_038806185.1 Domibacillus sp. 8LH
TCCCTGGCTTTAGTTACTTTGTTGACTGACACCAAATGCTGGTCAATCTCATAATAAGCAACTCCAATCTTATAGTGAAACTCCGCAAACTTCGTTTCCTCAATATTGGGAATACTCGATAACTTTTGTTCAGCTTTTTCATAAAAAGAAATTGCTTTAACATAATTTTTTTTAAAAAACTCATAATCCCCTGCAAACAATTCAAAATAAAAATTTATTAAAAGATCATGACTTCCCTTACTTAACATATTAACGACATCACCCATAGATGCCTCTTGAT
>NZ_JAVJNG010000113.1:0-280 GCF_038806185.1 Domibacillus sp. 8LH
GAAACCATATGATAGCGAATAGAATTCCAGCACGCTCGGAAGGGAAGGTGGTCGGGGCAGTTGGAACCGTGCTTTACCGTGATACAGAAGAATGGCTAAACATGAATAGTCATATAAAGGATCTTTTACTGGAACTAGAACATTATCGCAAACAAGTACGGGATCAATATGGTAATACGTACTCCCTTCATGACATAGTCGGGAGTTCCCCGAAGCTGAATGTAATCAAAAATAAAATTAAAAAAGTAGCACCACGCGATGTTTCGATACTACTTACAGG
>NZ_JAVJNG010000114.1:0-279 GCF_038806185.1 Domibacillus sp. 8LH
GTTGGAGTTTAATTAAAAAGGAGCCAGGCTTTTAAAGCAAGGGCTCCTTTTCATTTTATCTAATCTTATAATGTCTTTTAAATAAGAACAGTCTTATCTTTTTCCATTATGTTTTCTTTTCTAAGTTCTGCTTTTATTGACTTATTAAGTAATTGGGAAATCGTATGGTACACTTCTTTTGCATCTTGTCCATCAATAATAAGAACCAATGATTGATTTTTTCTGCAAAGAAGGAAAAAGGATAGTAGTTTTGGCAGGTTTTTTGTATCAGCAATAAGG
>NZ_JAVJNG010000115.1:0-279 GCF_038806185.1 Domibacillus sp. 8LH
GCACCAGGCACCCGACCGTTTCGAGGACCGCGCGAAATAGTCGCCGAGGAAGACGGCCATGTGCCGCCCCCCGCGCGTGACCTCCCAGGCCCGCACGTCGGGGTGATAGAGCGGCACGTCGAGCGGCCGGAACTCCAGCCCGAACAGGCGCCGGGCGCAGTCGAAGGCCGCCTCGATCATCCGCTCGAGCGGCAGGTAGGGCTTCAGCGCCGCCTCGTCGAGATCGAACTCCGCCGCGCGGCGCTTCTCGGAATAATAGCGCCAGTCCCAGGGCTCGAG
>NZ_JAVJNG010000116.1:0-278 GCF_038806185.1 Domibacillus sp. 8LH
TCTTTGACCAACTTAAGCGCTTAAACTCTAAGCGTAAGATGAGTTTCTGGTATGGTGCACGTTCTAAACGTGAAATGTTCTACGTTGAAGATTTTGACGGCCTAGCGGCTGAAAATGACAACTTTGTATGGCATACCGCGCTTTCAGATCCACAACCAGAAGATAACTGGGAAGGTTACACTGGCTTTATCCATAACGTGTTATTTGAGAACTATCTTAAAGATCACGAAGCGCCAGAAGATTGTGAGTTCTACATGTGTGGTCCGCCAATGATGAAC
>NZ_JAVJNG010000117.1:0-277 GCF_038806185.1 Domibacillus sp. 8LH
GCTCCGCAGGCAAGACTCGAACTTGCGACCGATCGGTTAACAGCCGATTGCTCTACCACTGAGCTACTGCGGAATAAAAATATTTTAACGACAACTATTGTATATTATCATTTTTTTGTTAGCTAGTCAATAACTATTTAAGAATTAATGTTGCTTTTTATGTATTTGCAACCATAAAAAGAGCAGCATATGTAATTCTTTTGCCAGGCGGCGTCCTGCTCTCACAGGGGGAAACCCCCAACTACCATCGGCGCTGAAGAGCTTAACGGCCGTGTTC
>NZ_JAVJNG010000118.1:0-276 GCF_038806185.1 Domibacillus sp. 8LH
TCTAGTTAGAAAGGACCGTTCTGCATAGTAGGAAATCATTCAAACTAGGAGAAGATAAGAGGTGCGGACAATGCCAATTCAAGTATTTATTGCCATCATACTAGTTCTTATAGTCATAAATGTGTTGATTAATCTAAAAGGCGAAAAACATACCGAGGACAGCGTTATTACAGAACAGTTTATTGTTAAGTGGCTAAAGAATGATAATGGCACATTGGCAACGTACATCAAGCCTGACAAACAGTTGGATGAAGACCTTGTTTCAGGTAGAGAAGC
>NZ_JAVJNG010000119.1:0-276 GCF_038806185.1 Domibacillus sp. 8LH
GAATACGCTGGTGCCAGTACGAAGCCCAGCCTTCGTTCATGATCTTTGTTTCCAGCTGTGGCCAAAAATAAAGCATTTCCTCACGCATCATAGTTAAAATATCGCGTTGCCAATCCTCTAGCTCCGTGCTGTACTCTTCAATAAATAATAGTAAATCTTTTTCTGGATGTGGCGGGAACTTTTTCCGCTTTTTCACAAACCGTTTTCCTTTGTCTGTTGTTTTATCCAAATCCCAAAGGTCATCATAAGCCGTTTTTGCTTTGTACGGTTCTTCTT
>NZ_JAVJNG010000011.1:0-128390 GCF_038806185.1 Domibacillus sp. 8LH
ACCATCGGCGCTGAAGAGCTTAACGGCCGTGTTCGGGATGGGAACGGGTGTGACCTCTTCGCTATTGCCACCTGACTTTTTTACGACATTTATTATTATAACATATTAAACAAATTTAGCAATCCATTTTTCAAAGGAACTTGTAAGCAATTTGTTTTTATTGCTAACGACAAAAAATAATATATCATAACTTTTTGTCTTTATGCAAGTATTTTAAGAAGAATATTTTCTTCTTTTTCAAACTGAAAAGAAACTCACGTTTAATTACCTATCCTGTATAATACGAAACAAACACCTAAAGACTCTCCTTTATAGGAAGGCGGCAGATTGTATGGAATGGATAATTGATACTTCTTTACTGCTTAAGCTTGGGTTATCCGGCGGACTCGGGGTCATTATAGGGTTAGAACGCGAATTAAAAAGCAAGCCGGTCGGCTTAAAAACAAGCATCGTGATCTCCGTTATCAGCTGCCTGTTAACCGCTGTTTCAGTGGAATCTGTTTATCTTTATCATGGAGCTGCCGATGTAAATGTGACCATGGATCCTTTAAGATTAGCCGCCCAAATTGTTTCCGGCATTGGTTTTCTCGGTGCAGGTGTAATCCTGCACCGGGCAAATGACACCATTTCCGACTTAACGACTGCGGCCATGATCTGGGGCGCTGCAGGTATTGGTATTATTGTCGGTGCTGGCTTTTATGCGGCGGCACTTGCAGGTGTAATCCTTATTATCCTGGCTGTAGAAATGCTGCCTGTTGTTCTTCGGTTTGCCGGTCCAAGCCGCCTCCAGGAAAAAGACCTGCACATTAAATTAAGAACTGCCTCGCATCATTATGTTGAAGAAATTTTAAAAGACGTAGAAAAAGGCAAAATTACCGTTAAAGAAATTCGTATTTTATATGATGAAAAACGCCATACTCATTTACTGGTTTTTACCGCAGGTGTACATTTCAAAAGACGAACTACGGAAGTTTATTATACCCTATCTGAAATTCCCCATGTGCAATCTGTTGAGCTTGAAAGCACATAAGCAGACTTCCTTCTTCTTTTAAACAATAAAAAAAGCCGTTCCAATCGGAACAGCTTTTCATTCATCAATGTATGGAGACTATCGGGATCGAACCGACGACCTCTTGCATGCCATGCAAGCGCTCTCCCAGCTGAGCTAAGCCCCCGCCTTTAAGATATATGTATTTCTTAGCGTCTAGATTAAATTATAAAGATTTTTTCAGTTAATGCAAGTCTTTTTTAAAAAACTTCGGGGGAATTATTCCCCGCGAAGTCGTTTTTCAAGCTCAGCTTTCTTTTCCTCAAAACCTGGTTTGCCAAGAAGCGCAAACATATTCACTTTATATGCTTCTACGCCCGGCTGGTCAAACGGATTCACACCAAGAAGGTAGCCGCTGATTGCGCATGCTTTTTCAAAGAAATAAGCTGTGTAGCCGAATGTGTACGCGTCCATAGCTGGAATAGAAACGGTTAAGTTCGGTACACCGCCATCCGTATGAGCCAGAAGTGTGCCTTCAAATGCTTTATTATTCACGAAATCCACTGTTTCACCTGCCAGGTAATTTAACCCATCCAGATCATTTTCTGCTTTTTCAATCGTTAAGGACTTACGCGGGTTTTCAACACGAACAACGGTTTCAAACAAGTCGCGGCGCCCTTCCTGCACATATTGGCCCAATGAATGAAGATCTGTTGAGAAATTGGCAGATGATGGATAAATACCTTTAAAGTCTTTTCCTTCACTTTCACCAAATAACTGCTTCCACCACTCAGAGAAGTATTGAAGCCCTGGCTCATAGTTAATCAACATTTCAATTGTTTTGCCTTTGTTGTACAAAATATTACGAACTGCTGCGTACTGGTACGCTTCATTTTCTTGAAGTTCAGACGAGCTGTATGCTTCACGAGCATCGCGCGCTCCCTGCATCATGGCTTCAATATCCGCCCCTGCTGCTGCAATTGGCAGAAGGCCTACGGCTGTCAAAACGGAATAACGGCCGCCGACATCATCAGGAATAACAAATGTTTCGTATCCTTCTTCATCCGCAACGGTTTTTAAAGCGCCGCGTGCTTTGTCCGTCGTTGCGTAAATACGGCTCTTCGCTTCTTCTTTTCCATATTGTTTTTCAAGCAGGTCACGGAACAAGCGGAATGCAAGTGCCGGCTCTGTTGTAGTACCAGATTTGGAAATAACGTTAATTGACCAGTTTTTTCCTTCCAGCACTTCGATAAGGTCACTCATGTATGTAGAACTAATGTTATTTCCGGCAAAGAATACTTGCGGGCCGTTGCGCTTTTCAGATGAAAGCACGTTGTAGAAGCTGTGGTTCAGCATGTCAATTGCTGCACGGGCGCCAAGGTAAGAGCCGCCGATACCGATTACCACTAAAACATCAGAGTCCTGGCGGATTTTTCCGGCTGCTTTTTGAATACGGGCGAATTCTTCTTTATCATAATCAACCGGAAGGTCGATCCACCCAAGGTAGTCGCTTCCCTGGCCTGTTTTTTCATGCAAAGAATGGTGAGCTACTTTTACAGCGTCTTTTAAATAATCGATTTCATGTTCTCCGAAAAAAGGCAGTGCATTTGAGTAATCAAACTTAATATGCGTCATTCTTCATTACCCTCCATCTAAACGGTATTTTTCCACTTAACTGTATACGACTGTACGCGGTTTCGCAAGGAAAAAAACAAGGAAAAACCGGGCTTAATTCTGCCCGGTTAAAGTGATGCACGTAAGATCGCAACCACGTCTTCCCGGTCCAATTTAGTAAAATTCCCAAATGGACCATTAAATAACGTTTTTTCCGCCATTTCCTCAAGACGGCTGTCATCAATATCGTAGTCAGCAAGGCGTGACGGAGCTCCGATCGATGTCCAGAATGTACGAAGTGCTTCGATCCCTTCCAAGCCTGCTTCGCGATCTGATTTCCCTTCTGGGTCTACATCAAAAACACGTACGGCGAGCTGCTTGAAGCGTTCCGGTTTCACCTCGATATTGTGTTTCATCCAATTTGGAAAAATAATCGCCAGGCCGCCGCCATGCGGTATGTCGTACACAGCTGACACTGCATGCTCAATGTTATGGGTTGCCCAGTCGCCGCGGTACCCCATTTGCAGCATACCGTTTAATCCAAGCGTACCGGCAAACATTACTGTTTCACGCAGCTTTTCATCCTGAAGGTTATTCATAAGCGCCGGTGCTTTTTCTATCAGTGTTTTCATTGTCCCTTCAATTAAACGATCCTGCACATCGGTTTCCTCTGCATTGTGGAAGTATTGTTCCAACATATGTGACATCATATCTACGATCCCATAGATGGTTTGATCAAGCGGCACCGTTAACGTCCATTTCGGATCACAAATAGAAAATTTCGGGAAGGTGTGTGGGCTTCCCCACCCAAGTTTTTCATTTGTATCCCAATTTGTAATAACGGATCCTGAATTCATTTCAGAAGCAGTCGCTGCGTGGGTTAAAATTGTTCCAAATGGAAGCGCTTCTTCCACAGTGGCTTTTCGTGTAATAAAGTCCCATGGATCTCCTTCAAACTTCGCGGCTGCTGCAATCGCTTTGGTACAGTCAATCACACTGCCGCCTCCAACCGCCAGAATAAAAGAAACGTCATTTGCCCGGCACAGTTCTGCACCGCGCTTGACCGTTGAAAGGCGAGGATTCGGTTCTACACCGGAAAGCTCCGTAATATTAAAGCCGTCAAGCTGCTCAATGACTTCATCGTAAAGACCGCTTTTTTTTATGCTGCCGCCTCCATAAACGAGAAGGATGTTTTCACCAAACGGAGCAACATTATCCCGTAATTGCATCGCTGTATCTTTACCAAAAATCCACTTTACCGGGTTCCAGTACACAAATTGATTCATTTATTTCAGCTCCTTTTCTTTTTCATTATGCGAAAGAAGCTGTTTGTTTTTCAACTGATTGACCTTGAGGCATAAAAAAACCGGCTGATGATCAGCCGGTTTATACCCACCCTCTAAACTTGGAAGCTTCTGCCGCGCGGCGCACGCCGACCATGTAGGCGGCAAGACGCATATTGACACCGCGTGTTTGCGCAACTTCATAAATATTATCAAATGCTTTCGTTAAGTTGTCATGCAATTTTTTATTTACTTCTTCTTCCGTCCAATAGTAGCCCTGGTTGTTTTGCACCCATTCAAAGTAAGATACCGTTACACCACCGGAGCTTGCCAGAACATCTGGAACAAGCAAAATATCGCGTTCTGATAAAATCTTTGTTGCTTCAAGCGTTGTTGGTCCATTTGCCGCCTCTACTACAATGGATGCTTTAATATTATGTGCATTGTCAGCGGTAATTTGATTTGAGATAGCCGCCGGCACCAAAATATCACACTCCATCTCTAAAAGCTGCTGGTTTGTAATTGTATTATCAAACAGTGTCGTAATCGTCCCAAAACTATCACGGCGGTCTAATAAGTAATCAATATCAAGACCGTTTGGATCATAAAGTCCGCCATACGCATCTGAAATACCAACGACTTTCGCCCCGGCATCATGCATAAATTTCGATAAAAAGCTTCCGGCGTTTCCAAATCCCTGAACGATCACACGAGCGCCTTTAATATCAATGTTTCGCTTTTTAGCAGCTTCGTGAATACAAATCGTTACACCTTGGGCAGTCGCTTTTTCACGGCCATGTGATCCTCCAAGTGCAAGCGGCTTTCCGGTAATAAATCCAGGTGAATCAAATTCACGAATCCGGCTGTATTCATCCATCATCCAGGCCATAATCTGGGAATTTGTATACACATCCGGAGCTGGAATATCTTTTGTCGGGCCGACAATCTGGCTGATCGCCCGAACATAGCCACGGCTGATATTCTCAATTTCACGCATAGACAGCTGACGAGGATCACATACAACGCCACCTTTTCCGCCGCCATATGGAAGATCTACAATACCAGCTTTTAGCGTCATCCACATCGACAGCGCTTTCACTTCTTCTTCATTGACTTCAGGGTGAAAGCGGACTCCGCCTTTTGTCGGGCCAGGTGCGTCATTGTGCTGCGCCCGGTAGCCGGTGAAAATTTTAACCGATCCATCATCCATTTTCACCGGAATGCGCACCGTCATCATCCGGAGCGGCTCTTTCAACAGCTCGTACATTTCTTCTGTGTAACCGAGTTTTGTCAGCGCTTCTTTAATGACATTCTGGGTTGATGTGAATAAGTTTAAGTTCTCAGCCATGTACCTTCGCCTCTTTTATTCTCATTTTTTCAATCTTGCTTTTTGCTTCCGTTTTCATTTTCATTTTACGCCGGTGCAAGGATGATTCGCAAGCAATCCGTCACCCTTTTTTTCGTTCTTCTTTCATTGATTGCTCGATCCACTCCTGCAGCTTGTCCTGAAGTGGATGAAAACCGTCTCCGTCATCATCAATACGAATACCGCGCCGATGGTTTCGGCCTCCTTCGTCTGTTGCCCGGATCGACAAGCTGATCTTGCTTTCGTCCTCATTTACCGATAGCACTTTTACCGTAATTTCATCGCCCACCGTTAAATAATCATGGACATCACGGACAAATCCATGGGTAATTTCCGAAATGTGGACAAGTCCCTGACGGCCATGATCCAGCGCTACAAATGCACCATATGGCTGGATGCCGGTAATTTTCCCGGTCACAATTTGTCCCGGTTCAAATTTTGGTTCCATCAAATCTCTCCAGTTTTTTTGTGGTTTCTTGTTTTATGCGTCGCGATATTATATCACACTTTTGATTGACATAACATTATCTGCCGGTTTTTTAACAAAAAAAGAAGTGCCGTTTACACGGCACTTCTTTTCTGCTTCTCTAAAAAGCGGCTAATTCGTTTGATGGCTTCCTGCAGCTGGCTCATAGAGGATGCATAGGAACAACGAATGTATCCTTCCCCTCCCTTACCGAACACGGAGCCCGGCACTACAGCGACTTTTTCTTCAAGCAGCAGCCCTTCGGCAAACTGTTCAGAAGTTAAACCTGTTGATTGAATGGATGGAAACACGTAAAAAGCACCGCCCGGCAAATGGCAGTCAAGACCGATTTCTTTAAACGACTGCACCATGTAATTACGACGCTGCCGGTAATCTTTTTTCATGCTTTCCACGTCCGTCATTCCGTTCTGCAAAGCTTCGACGGCTGCATACTGTGCAGGTGTAGAAGCACACATCATCGTATATTGATGAATTTTCAACATGGCCCGTGAGATTTCTTCGGGCGCGCACGTAAAGCCAAGCCGCCAGCCGGTCATGGCAAATCCTTTGGAAAAGCCGTTAATTAAAATCGTCCGTTCTCGCATTCCGCTGAGTGATGCTATCGATGTGTGTGACTGGTCGTATGCCAGCTCTGCGTATATTTCATCCGCAATTACAAGCAAATCGTGTTTTTTCACAATCGAAGCGATCGCTTCAAGATCCTCCCGGTCCAGCTGTGTGCCGGTCGGATTATTTGGATAGCAAAGCAAAACGGCTTTCGTTTTCGGGGTAATCGCTGCTTCAAGCTGCTCCGGCTGCAGTTTAAAGCCGGTCTCTCCCGTTGTGCCAATCGTTACAGCATGACCGCCTGTCAACTCTACCAGGGGAGCGTAAGACACAAAGCAAGGCTCTACCACAATGATTTCATCACCTGGGTCAATAATCGCACGCATCGCAATATCGAGTGCCTGACTTGCCCCTACCGTAACAATCACTTCTTCTTTCGGAGAATAACTTACTCGAAACCGGTCTGCCATATAACGGGCGATCTCAGTCCGCAGTTCTATTAAACCGGCATTCGCCGTATAAGAGGTAAAGCCTCGCTCTAATGAATTGATAGCAGCTTCCCGTACAGACCATGTAGTGACAAAGTCGGGCTCCCCTACACCGAGAGAAACAACTCCTTCCATTGTCGCAGCCAGGTCAAAAAATTTCCGGATACCGGACGGGCGCATTTTTTCCACAGACTTTGCAACATAACTTTTTTTAGTGAGTGTCATTATGGCGACACCACGATTCGGTTATCTTCACGCTTTGATGCATAAATCTTGCCATCATGCTTATATTTTTTCAATTGAAAATGAGTAGTTGTGGAAACGACTGAATCGAGCGTAGATAATTTTCCGGAAACAAAGCGGGCAATTTCATTCATGGACTGCCCTTCAACGGTTACCGATAAATCATAAACGCCTGACATTAAATAAACAGAGCTGACTTCTTTGAAGCGGTAAATCCGTTCTGCCACTTCGTCAAAACCGACACCTCGTTTCGGCGTGACTTTCACGTCGATCATCGCCGTTACACCTGTGAAATTGTCCATCTTCGCCCAGTCAACGAGTGTGGCGTAGTGAACAATCACCTTTTCTTCTTCCAGGCGGCGAATCGTCTCCGCGACTTCAGTTTCTGACGTACCGATCATTTTGGCAATGTCCGCTGCCTCAAACCGTGCGTCTTTTTGCAGAATTTCCAGAATTTCCACTTCTTTTTCATTCAGCTTCATTACGAATCCTCCTCAACGATATCAAAAGCTACATGGATCATTATAGCAAAAAACGAAACGATTTGTGTACTTCACTAAAAAAAACGATTATATTTGTGTTTTTTCACAAAGAGCAAGAAATGGTTTGTTTAATAGAAAGCAGTTTTTTTGCGAGATGAATAGGGTCTCCTCCCGGCATTGGAGCATCAAACGAATGCTCATAAATACGGCGAATCTCTGCCGCCAGCTTTTCAGCATCGTCCTCCTGGTGAACCGCATAAATCGCATCCGCCATTTCTGTATCGTAAAATCCTTCTCCTGCTTTATAAGGGTCAAACGTCTGCAGTACGTCTGCAAGCGCAAAGTTTAGTTGAGCAGTTTCATTCATTTGTATCACCTTCCAACTTGATGTATGTTTATTGTCAAGGAGAGTGAAAGGCATGTCAAGATTTGATGAAGTCATTGAGCGCCGCGGAACAAACGCGGTAAAATGGGATGGATTAAAAACCGTATTTGGCCGCGAAGATGTCTTGCCGATGTGGGTGGCAGATATGGATTTTAAAGCACCGGATGTTGTGATTGAAGCCATTAAACAATCAGCGGAGCATGGCGTGTACGGCTATACGATTGTACCAGACTCTACGCGGGAGGCTATCGTCAACTGGATGCAAGACCGGCATGGCTGGGCCATAAAAAAAGAATGGCTGCTGTTTAATCATGGTGTGGTTCCGTCTATTGGTGCAGCTGTTGAAGCGTTGACCGAGCCGGGAGATGGGGTGATTGTGCAGCCGCCTGTTTACAATCCATTTTTTGATATGATTCAGCGAAACGGGCGCACGCTTGTGTACAATGAGCTGCTTCTTCAAGACGGGCGTTACGAAATGGATTTCGCGGATCTTGAACAAAAAATGGTTCAAGAGAAAGCAAAAATGATGGTGCTCTGTTCCCCTCATAATCCAGGCGGCCGTGTCTGGACAGCGGAAGAGCTAGCAAAAACAGCGGACCTGTGTGAAAAGCATGGCATTATCCTTGTTTCAGATGAAATTCATTCTGATTTAACACGTGCGCCTCATAAACACGTCCCCGCTGCATCACTGAAAGAAGAATATGCTGCTTTTACGATTACACTTATCGCCCCAAGCAAAACGTTTAACTTAGCCGGCCTGCAGGCTTCCGCTCTTATTGTGCCGGATAAAACCATTCGCACGAAATTGCAGACGCTGTTTGCGAAACAAGGTCAGTTTACACTGAATCAGATGGGCATTGTCGGCATGGAAGCGGCTTATCGATACGGCCATGAGTGGCTCGATGAAGTGTTGGAATATATTCATGGAAATGTACAGCTAGTAAAAGAATATGCAGATGAACATATTCCCGCTCTTTCTGTTATGAAACCGGAAGGAAGCTATCTCGTTTGGGTAGACTGCCGAACACTTGGCCTTTCAGACAAAGAGCTGCTGGATCTTTTTCTCAAGCATGGTGTAGCTCTTGGAAACGGCGCTAAGTACGGACCGGGCGGAGAAGGCTTTATGCGGATTAATGTCGCCTGCCCGCGCTCTGCTGTGGCTGAAACGATGGAACGAATGAAAAGAGCCGTAGAATCCCTTTAATCGAAAAAAGCCAGGCCGCAGAACGGCCTGGCTTTTTATACACCCTTTTTGTTTCCCCACACAAATGTATGCAGCTGCGGAAGCACCCGCACTTGTTTAAAATCAGCATCCGGCATAACAAGGTTAATCAGCCATTCGTACCGGCCTGCTAAGTGAGCAAGCAGCCGGCTGTCATCTTCTTCATCAAGCCGGTCGTTGCCTACCTGCAAGTAAAACGGCACATTCGGAAACCGTTTATGCACACTCTTTGCATAAGCTAAGTCTTCTTCATTAAAAACAACCACTTTTAAGCTGACAGACTGGCCGGCTGTCTGCGTCACAATATGAGCCAGTTTATCAAAGTCCGTCACCATGCCAGAGCTCGGCGGCTTTGGCGAAATCGTCAGTTCATCAATGTCTTTAAACCAGGGCTGATACTTTGTTCCCTGCGTTTCAAGCGCAGATGTGATGCCTTTTTCTTTAAACAGCTCAAGGAGCCCATCAATATGCGGCAAAAGCGCAGGGTTGCCTCCTGAAATCGTTACATGATCAAACGTATTTCCTCCAACACTGCAAAGCTCCGCCCAAATTTCTTCCGGTGTCATTTTACGAATCTCGTCTTTTGCACTTCCATCCCACGTAAAAGCCGAGTCACACCAGGAACAGCGATAATCACAGCCGGCCGTCCGGACGAACATTGTCTTGCGGCCAATGACGGCTCCTTCCCCTTGAACAGTCGGACCAAAAATCTCTAATACAGGAATCATACAAAATCACCTTTTTTCGGACGGAAAACCACATAGCTTGTTGGTGTTTCACGCACAAACACCTGAAGGCATTTTGGCTTATTGGCCATTTGATCGAGTTCTTTTTGGATCACTTCCCAAATTGTGCGGGCTACCACTTCCGTTGTGGGAAAGCGTTCCGAAAGATCCTCGGAAAAAAGCCCATCTTCGTTTAAAAGAGTATGGTCAAAACGTTTGTGCACAAGTGACTTGATCAGCTGAAAATTCACTAAAAAGCCCGAATCGTTCAGCTGGTCCCCAGCAACCGTAATGTTGACGAAGTACGTATGTCCATGTATGTTCCGGCAGGCTCCCGCTTCTTCATGCGGCACATAGTGCGCTGCGGCAAAATGAAAATCTTTGTTTAATTCATAGCGGAAATCATGCGCTGGCGCTGGATAAATCTGCTGCATCATTGCACGCCGCCTCCTTTTTCCTCTATAAACTGATCAAGGCCGTTTTGACGCAGGCGGCATGCCGGGCATTCGCCGCACCCCGACCCCTTTATTCCGTTATAGCAGGTGAGCGTCCGATCCCGCACATATTCAAAAGCGCCCAGTTCATCGGCAAGCTTCCATGTTTCTTTTTTATCCAGCCACATAAGCGGGGTATGAATCACAAAATCATGGTCCATTGATAAGTTAAGCGTGACATTCAATGATTTCACAAAAGAATCACGGCAATCCGGGTAGCCGCTAAAATCTGTTTCACACACGCCTGTTACAATGTGACGGGCTCCAGCCTGCTTTCCAAGAATCGCCGCAAACGAAAGAAACAGCAGATTGCGTCCTTCCACAAATGTAGATGGAAGCTCCCCTTCTTTGATTTCAATATCGATATCAGAACGAGTCAGTGCACTCGGTGCCAGCTGGTTTAGCAATCCCATATCAAGCACATGGTGCGGCACCCCTAAATCAGCGGCAATTTCTTTTGCTACCTCAATTTCAGCATCATGCCGCTGTCCGTAATTAAACGTTACTGCAATCACATCTTTAAAGGTTTGTTTAGCCCAGAACAAGCATGTAGTACTGTCCTGGCCGCCGCTGAAAACAACAACGGCTTTTTCATTTTTTAACATATAGTCTTCCTTCTTTCTTATTCGAAAGAAATGGAACGCGAAGACACGAGAAAAAAACCGTCATCTGCCGGTTTTTTCCTTAGTTTTTTATAGAGGGAATTCGCGAACCTCTCCCGCCCTGGGGCGGAATGTCTTCTTTCATTTATTGATAACGCTTATCGCTTCGTTTTGTTGGCTCTTTGAATTTGTTCTTCCAAATGCTTTGTCCGCTCTTCTTCTTTTCTCGATATACGTTTAATTAGAAGAAACGCGCCGATTGCCATCAGCACAAACACACTCATTGAGATGGCTGCTGGAATGTACTCGCTTTTGTCTTCTGGGAAATACAAAAAATTACCAAATCCGATCAAAAGATTCATCCACACAGGCCATGCCTCCATTCATTGTTCCCGTCTATTATAGCAGGACACTTTCATAAATCCAACTGTACGATAATGTTATTTCCATTCACACAGGAATATTGATACAATAATCCATTAAGGAGGGAAAAATATGAACATTGGTGATTTAGTAACAGCCCATTATAAATCAGGCAAATATATTGGAACGATTACTGGCATCCGCCCCGGTATCTATACAGTGAAAATTTCATCTGTTTTACGTCACCCTGCCCAGGGAGATCTGCACAATCCAAACGAAGCGGATGTGCCGTTTTTTCATGAGCGCAAAGCATTAGCGCATCACGAGCAGGCGAATATTCCGGAATCAGCTGTCCACTCTTACGAAGGAGTTCCCCTGGAGTACAATGAATCTCTCATTGCAGCTGTTCACAAGCTTGAAACAAGATTAAAAGACCGGGAAAATGCTTTTTCTGCCCGCAGCCTCGAGGCACTTCAGTCTGTGAAAAAAGAATATGAACTTATGTACAAAGTTTCGTTCAAATAGCCCACTTTTGTGAAGAAGAGCCCTTTATTTCCAAAGTTATTTCCTTTATTATGGTACATATGCACGTTTAAACCTCGAAAAAGGCGGTTAGTGAATGAGAACGGTTTTAGGATATGTACTCATTATTTTACTGATTCCCCTCTCTGTTTTAACATTTTATTATGCGGATGCAGAAGCGGGAAAAGTGCAAAATTTTGATGATTACGTAGAAGAAAAGATAGTCATTAACGAAGTAGATCTGCCTCAGGCAAGCAAGATAAAAGACACAAACGGGGATATTTACGTTGAGTTATATCAGCCTAACCGAATTGTAGTCGATGGGGAAAAAATCCCTTCTTTTCTAAAAGAACTCTTTCTTCAGTCGGAAGACAAGCATTTCTATGAACATTCCGGTATTGATGCGGCAGCTGTGATTCGTGCATTCATGGTTAACGCTCAGTCAGACGAAATTGAACAAGGCGCCAGTACGATTACCCAGCAGGTGGCACGCAATATTTATCTGACACAGGACCGGACGTTAGCACGGAAAATTGCCGAAGTGCTGTATTCCTATCAGATCGAGAAAAAACTAGAAAAAGAAGAAATACTAGATTTATATTTAAACGTTATTTATTTCAACCACAACACATATGGTGTTGAAGCGGCTGCGCAGTATTACTTCCAAAAGCCGGTGGACAAGCTGTCCAAAGCACAGATGGCTTTTATTGCAGCCATCCCAAACAATCCAACTCTTTATGATCCTGAAAGAAACTTTGAAAATACGAAAAAGCGTCAGGAACGGCTGATTGATATTATGGCCCGTGAGGAATTTATTACTCCTGAAGAAGCGGAACAAATCAAAAGTGAAAAAATCACGTTAAAAGTAAGGGATCGTTTAGATAAATATCCAGACTACTCAACTTACGTGATGCATGAATTCAGAGAGCTGATTTCAGAGTCGGAAGGCTTTGACCAGCAGCTTTTAAACGCTGAGGGCGACGCCCGTGAAGCGATCCAGCAAAAGCTGAGCGACCGCGTCGCAGAAGTACTGGCGTCCGGTATTGTCATTCACACAGCGCTTGACCCGGACATTCAATCAAAAGCAGTAAATGCCGTCAATAACGTGCTGGCCGGCTCATCAGTCCAGGCATCTGCTGCCGTGATTGGCAATCAATCTCATGATATTGTAGCGATGTCCGGCGGAAAAGACTTCCAAAAAACAGATTTTAACCGCGCTTTCCAAGGATACCGCCAGCCAGGTTCAACAATTAAGCCGCTGCTTGATTATGCGCCTTATCTCGATACGTATGGAGCGGGCATCAATGACATGGTTTCAGCGGATAATTACTGCTATCAAGGCTACTGCCCATCCAATTACAGTAAAACAGAGTATGGAATGGTGCCTATCAAAGAAGCGCTGGCCAAGTCACATAATACAGCCGCTCTGCGCCTTCTAACAAAAACAGGCATGGAACGGGCTTACAGCTACCTGGATAAGTTTGAATTTGAAAAAGTAACAGAAACCGATCATAACGCTCCTGCAACAGCACTGGGCGGCTTTGATTACGGGATGACCACATTAGAAATGGCAAGCGCCTATACATCCTTTATTGATGGCACGTATACAAAACCTCATGCGATCAAACGTGTTACGGACTTTAACGGCAATACGCTGTTTACATGGGACGAAGAGCCGGTCCGAGTCTGGTCAACGGCCACTTCTTACAAAATGCGGGCGATGCTGGCCAATGTTGTAAAAAATGGTACCGGAAAAAAAGCGAACTTTGCTACGTCGTATATTGGCGGGAAAACCGGTACAACAAACAGCTATCGTGATCTTTGGTTTGTCGGGTTGACAGAAGGCTACACAGCTGCTGTATGGACCGGGAAAGACAAATACGAAAACAAGTGGGATAATATTCGCTTTATGGAATCCTATGCCCCGCACCAGCTGATCTGGAAACGCATTATGAGATAATGAAAACGCACATCCGAACCGGATGTGCGTTTTTTTTTGCAAAGAAAAACCGGACGCAGGGTCCGGTTCTGATTCATTATGCATTTGTTTCGTCGTAGATTGGCACCCAGCCTTCTGTTGTTACGAAAATACGGACGGCAACCACTTTACGATCGTCCATCAACGTAAAGTAATGGCGCGTGTTGACCGGTACAGAAATCAAATCCCCCGGCTCAAGTTCAACATTAAAGAACTGGCCGTCTTTTGCCTGGATCGCAAAAATTCCATGGCCGCTGACGATAAAACGAACTTCGTCATCTGTGTGGATATGGATTTTTTGAAAGTTTGTTAAAAGCTCATCTAAATTAGGTGTGCTGTCAGACAGGGAAATCACGTCGTGCGCCTGGTAGCCGCGGCGCTCTGAAATATCACGGATTTCTTCACCGAACACATCAAGGATTTGCTGCTTTTCTTCATCTGACAACGCATAGTTTTCACGAAGGTTTTCCGGAAGTTTGGAAATATCCCATTTTTCATAAATAACTTCCTGTGCTGCTAAAAATGCATCAATTGCATTTTTATCGGTAATACGTTCGCCTGTTTCTTGGAATTGAATGACTGCCATTTTGTTATCTTCCTTTCAACATCTGTAGTTTAATATGCCATGAAAACAAAAATTCATAGGCTTCTAAAAACTTTTTCGCTTCGAATGCATCTTTGCCCCATACCGTAATACCGTGATTACGGATCAAAACGGCACCAGCATCCTGTGTAACATAGCGGCCGAACTCTTTGGCGAGAGCCGGGATATGGGCATGATTCGGAATAATAGGTACCGTAATCGATGCATTTTCTTCCCAAATGCCAAATGCTTTAATGATTTCCTGGCCGCTGAATGTTACTGCTCCTTCTTCAGCGCACAGCTCAGAGATGACATTATTGTCCACCGTGTGCACGTGGAGGCTGCAGCCGGCAGCCGTTTTCCCATACACTTCTACGTGAAGAAGTGTTTCAGCGGACGGCTTACCGGTAAATCCTTCAATCGCTTGACCTTGAAGGTCTACAAGCAAAAAATCCTCATCCGTTTCTTTTCGCTTGTCTTTGCCGCTGGCTGTTACTAAAAAAGACTCGTCGTCTACTTTAATAGATAGATTTCCACTTGTGCCGGGAAACCAATCACGGGCAGCAAGCTCTCTTTTAACCTCCGCCAGATCATTCCATCTTAATTGTAATGCATTCATTTCACTACCTCTTTCACATGGTCGATAACATCCCAAAACGTTTCAAATGGCTTGTGAGGAAGGCCCAGCTCTTCGCTTTTTTGCAGCAGCAAATCTCTGGCAATCACAAAGCTGGCAAGCTTGGCTGCTTCAAGGTCGGTCACGGAGTCCCCGATCACAATCATCTCCTGTCCCGGCGCAATATGACGGACAATCGACGGTTTGCAGCAGCCGCACTCGTTTGTACAATGCTCGTCACAGGAATGCGGCCATTTAATATGAATATGGCTGCCTGAGAAATCAGCTTCATTGCAGTAAATATGGTCTTCCGGCACAAGGCCCTGTAAAATTGGTTTCACGAAAAAGTCCATTCCGCCGCTGACTACGTAAAGCGGAATACCTGCCTCTTTTGTATACGCGACAAACTCAGTAAATCCTTCCCGAATTTTTGCATCTGCCAGAATAAACTCTGTAATTTCACTTCTTTGAGAAGACGGAAGCAATGAAAACATTCGGCCGACGCCTTCCTTAATCGAGATTTTCTGGGAAAGGACGTCGTCTTTCAACGCATTCCATTCTGGAGGAGCGAATTTCTTCATGATGGCAATAATATTGTCATTCTTTGTAATAGTGCCATCAAAGTCACAAATAATAACGGGGTTTTGCATCATTTATTTGCTCCCCCATAAATCAAGTGCCACACGCAGCTCTTCATTTTCTTCTGCTGCCTGCTCAAGAGTCCGGCCGGCTAAAACCGCATCAATGGCCTGTCGGAATGCACGCCCGCCGCCTTCTGCACCACTCGGGTGGCCGTGAACCCCGCCTCCTGCATTAATGATCGAATCTTTTCCAAAGTCATTATACAGAACAGGAACAAGCCCTGGATGAATGCCCGCTGATGGAACCGGAAAAGCGGGCTTATGCACACTTGTCTGGAGCGCCATTTCTGCTGTTTTAAGCGCTGCTGATCGCTCAAGTGCCACCGATCCATATGGAGATGGAAACAGTGTAAAATCAGCTCCCGCCATTCGCACAAGCTTGCCAAGCATAAGCTCAGTTGAAAAGCCGTGATATGGTGCAGATGTGAAGGCGCCTGAGACAGCAGGGTGCGCCATGATCGGCACGCTGATCTTTGAATCCTCAGCGAGCTCCTGCAGCACATCAAGCCCATAAGCAAATACATTAAACAAAAACGCAGAAGCGCCAAGCTCAATGCCCCGATACGCTTTTTCTTTCAATTCGCTTGTACGTCCTGACAGGTTTACGGCATACAGCGCTTTTCGGCCGCTTTGTTCAATAACCCGTTTTCCAAGCTTTACACGCTCTTCAAACGGTGTCAGTGGATTATCAAATAAAATTTCATCATCTTTGACGATATCAATACCGCCGGCGATTTGCGCTCGCAGCTGTTCTTCCATATACGCCATATCGCGGCCAATCACGCCTTTGAAAATACTCATGAGAAGCGGACGCCCGTAAGCACCGGTCTGTTCGCGAATGCCTTCGACACCAAACTTTGGCCCCGGGAAACGACGGGCAAGATTATCTGAAAGGGATAAATCGACCAGCTGGACCGCACCGTCAAGTGACAGTTTGCCAAACACCGTCACGAGAATCGCCGGCAAATCCGCGCTGAAGTTGGCAGCAGGATAGGCAATTTTCACTTCTGCCCCGCGCCCATAAACCGTTTCTTCTCCGGTTTCCTGAACAGACAGAACACGCCCTTTATGCTGCTTTAGCTGCTCCTGTTCCAGAAGCGGCAAATCGGTCCAAGAACCAATCGTTAAACCAAGTGCGATTCCTTCTGCTTTTTTTTCAAAAGCGCCTTTTTGATCAAACAGGCGGTACGTTGCGATCACTTCGTTCATATAGCTTTTCTCCATTCTAAATACCTACTAGTTTACTAGGATTGTGTCATTTTTCAGTTAATTTGTCAATGAAGCGGACCTTCATTAAAGAGCGGAAAATAAGCCAAGGCGGCCAATGCGCCGGATGGCTTCTTGCAGCCGCGCTTCCTCCGTCAGCAGTCCAACACGGACATAGCCTTCCCCATGGGCACCAAATCCAATACCCGGCGCTGTGACAACATGTGCTTTTTCCAGCATTAAATCGGAAAACTGAACGGATGTGTAAGGCTTTGGCACTGGGAGCCAGGCGAAAAATGAACCAGCCGGAGCCGTCACATCCCAGCCGATTGACCGGCAGGCATCAACAAGTGCGTTACGGCGCTTTTCGTACCGGTTTGATAATTCCCGCACACAATCCTGCGGCCCTGAAAGTGCAGTAGCTGCAGCCTGCTGAATGGCACTGAAAAGACTTACATACATATGATCCTGCAGCAGGTTGACCGCAGAAATCACACTTGGATTCCCCGCTAAAAATGCGACCCGCCAGCCAGCCATATTATAGGTTTTCGACAATGTATACAGCTCTACGCCAACTTCTTTGGCGCCTTGTGACTGCAGAAAACTTGGCGGCTTCTGTCCATCAAAACCAATTCCTCCATACGCAAAGTCGTGTACTACACAAATATCATGCTCATGCGCAAGAGCGACGGTTTCATCAAAAAATGCCCGGGTCGCCTGTGCACCAGTCGGATTGTTTGGATAGTTCAGCAAAAGCATTTTTGCCCGTTCGAGCCGGGCTTTCCCGATGTCCCCGTAATCCGGCAAAAAGCGGTTTTCTTCCACAAGCGGCATGTAATCCATTTGAACGCCGGCAAGCGCTGCTCCCGACCAATAATCCGGATAGCCGGGGTCAGGCACGAGCATATATTCGCCTGGATTCATTAAACACATTGGCAGCTCAACGAGTCCCGCTTTGCCGCCGAATAAAATAGCGATTTCCGTCTGCGGGTCCAGGTCTACATCATACTCCCGCTTATAAAAGCCGGCTGCTGCTTCCTTTAAGAAATTCTGTCCTTGAAACGGCGGGTATTTATGAAAAGCCGGCCGCTCTGCTGCTTCTTTTAAAGACGCTACAATATGCTCCGGAGTCGGCTGGTCTGGATTGCCTTGTCCTAGATTAATAACATCGTGTCCAACGCTGACATATTGGGCGGCTTTTTTGGTAAGCGCCGCAAAAAATTGGTCGGGCAGCCCGGATAACAGCTGTGATTGTTTAAATTGCTTCATTCGTTCACCTACTTAAAATTTTCTTGCAATTTCAGTCATAAATATATATATTATTGAACAAATTGTAAATATATTTGGAGGAATGACCATGTCTTCATATGAACCCTTAACGATAGATTCTGCGGTTGCCCTCGTTAAAAAGCTTGGTTTGCTCGCGGAAACCGACACCGTTTCTGCAAATGAAATCGGAGATGGCAATTTAAATTACGTGTTTCATATAAAAGGAACAGAAAAAAGTCTTATTGTTAAACAAGCCCTTCCTTATGCAAAAGTAGTAGGAGAAAGCTGGCCGCTGACGCTTGAACGGGCTGACATTGAAAACCGTGCTCTGCGCCTGCAAGGAACATTTGCGCCTGACTATACCCCTAAAGTCTACTATTCTGATAAAGATTTAGCGATTACAATTATGGAAGATTTATCTCATTTAACCATTGCCCGGACAGGCCTGATTCATGGAGAAGATTATCCGCTGATTGCCCGCCATACCGGTGAGTTTATTGCACGCACGCTGTACGGAACCTCGGATTTCGCACTCGGTCCGCAGGAGAAAAAAAAGCTGCAGCACACATTCAGCAATCCTGAGCTGTGCGATATTACGGAAGGACTTGTGTTTACCGATCCGTTTTTTAATGCTGAGACGAATGATTTTGAAGAGAGCTTGCGTGCCGATGTGGAAAAGCTTTGGCAGGATGATGAACTGAAACTTCATGCTGCCCAGTTGAAGCGCTTGTTTTTAACAGCGGGTGATGCGCTTTTGCACGGAGACCTGCATACAGGAAGCATTTTTGCGAGCACTGCTGAAACTAAAATCATCGATCCGGAATTTGCTTTCTATGGACCATTCGGATTTGATATTGCTCATTTTACAGCGAACCTGCTTATGAATGTTCTATCCCGCGAAGAGGGTCGTCGCGAGCCGCTTTACGAGCATATTGTGACTGTTTGGGATGTTTTTAACCGTGAGTTCAGCCGTCTTTGGAACGAACAAAATACGGAAGCATTCGCAAAAACAGAAGGCTATTTAGAGTGGCTGCTGGCGGATATTTTTGAACAGGCTGCCGGCTTTATGGGACTTGAAATGATTCGCCGGACAATTGGACTTGCTCACGTAAAAGATTTGGATGGCATCGTGGATGATCAGCAGCGCCTGCAGGCGAAACGCCACTCTCTGTCACTTGGTGCTCACTTTGTTAAAGAGCGGGCTTCCTATTCATCTGCCGATCAGTTAGTTGCAGCTATAAAGGAGGCACTTCAATGAATATTCCACAATCCGTTTTCTGGGAGAACGATGCGATTCAACTGCTTGACCAGCGAAAATTGCCTCATGTAACTGAATATTTAACGTTAGAAACGGTTCCGGCTGTGTTTAACGCAATCAAGTCTCTCGCTGTTCGCGGGGCACCGGCTATTGGAATTGCGGCCGCTTTTGGTGTCGCATTGTCGGCACTCCGTCACCCATCTGATGACCTTGATGAACTAAAGGAGCAAGTACTAATCGACAGCGGCTATCTTTCACAGTCCCGCCCAACAGCTGTTAATTTATTTTGGGCATTGAATCGGATGAATGACGTGGTCGTTAAATCTGAGACAGCCGCCGCACTGCGCGAAAATGTGCTTGCTGAAGCACTTGCTATTCAAAAAGAAGACGAAAATGTGTGCCGGACGATTGGCGAACACGCTCTTCCTCTTTTCAACGACGGTGACCATGTCATGACGATTTGTAATGCAGGCTCTATTGCAACCGCGAAATACGGAACGGCGCTTGCCCCTTTCTTTCTTTCAAAAGAGCATGGAATCAACTTGTCCGTTTTTGCTTGTGAAACACGCCCCGTATTTCAGGGAGCCCGTCTCACTACGTGGGAGCTTATGCAGGCCGGTGTAGATGTCACACTGATTACGGACAGTATGGCCGCACACACGATGAAAACGAAAAACATTTCAGCGGTGATTACAGGAGCCGATCGTGTAGCAGCGAACGGGGACTCTGCTAATAAAATCGGAACCTTTGGCCTTGCTGTTTTAGCCAAATCATTTGGCATTCCGTTTTATATTGCTGCCCCCCTATCAACTTTTGATTTGGATACGCCAAATGGCGATGCCATTCCGATTGAAGAGCGGGATCCGACCGAAGTTACCGAAGTGAATGGCATGCGCATTGCACCGGAAGGTATTTCTGTTTTCAACCCAGCTTTTGACGTAGCGCCAGCCGAATTGATTACAGGTATCATTACCGAAAAAGGAATTGTAAAACCAAACAAAGAGGCCATTGCGGCACTGTTTGTGTAAAAAAAAACGAGCTTCGTTTCGAAACGAAGCTCGTTTTTTTAAAGCGGTATAGCAGCCAGCAGACCATTGTATAACTTCATAAAAATAAGAGCGAGTAATAAGCCGAAGAAAATCCAGAAGACCGCTTCAAACACGATAATCCCAATCATTTGCGGTGTTGAGATATGCGGGCTCAGCTTATAAACAAAGTACACAACATACACTATAGACGTTACCAGAAAAATAATGATCGTCCCGACAGCAGAAGAAAAGCTGACCAATGAAACCAGTCCGCCCAGAAAATAGATCACCGCGCCGAAGCGGGTTTTTTTCAGCAGCTCTCCTTCTGCATCTTTAGAGAAAAAAAGCAGCGCCAGCTCGTTTGCTGTATTCGCCAGCAGCTTAAGCGTGGCAAAAATCATAGTGAATACAACCATCAACCCGCCGATTACGACGAGATTTACTTCTGTTTTGGTAAAGATATCGAGCATGGTATTATACAAGTTTGCTTGTTTCAGCATATCTACAATAAAGGCTTGTCCAAACATCGAAAGTGATAAGCTGAATAATAGGATGGATAAGAGCGGCATATAGCCGGTTAAATACGAGTTTTTCATCAACATAATTCTCCCCTGTCACAATCAGTCACTGTTCATTATGCAAGAGGTTGGTTGCTATGACAAGTCATTTCTAATCTTTTTTTGGAAAAACCCCACAATTTCTGTCAAAATCCGCATAGTTCTTTTGTCGAACTTTTATTTTTTTTTGCTCGGAAAATGCCGTTACTCTTCATATTTATTACGAGAAGGAGCAGTTCGACTGTTCTCCCGTTTTGGGCAATGCACGAACATTTTTTTTACGTTATAATTTGAATTACGCATAAAAATATGGGAGGGATTTATTTGTCTTTGCTTCACTGGGCCATTCTCGCTCCTTTTTTGATGGCTGTATTCGTTCCGCTTATTCATAAAAGAGCAGCGGCCATCCATACCGGGTGGTTTGTACTGATTCTGCCCGTGCTTTTGTTCGGGATGTTTCTGCAATACCTTCCCGTCACAAGAGAAAACAGCTCTATTACCGAAACGGCTTCCTGGATTCCATCACTTGGAATCAACTTTACCGCATACATAGATGGCTTAAGCCTCCTGTTTGCCCTCTTGATTACCGGAATCGGCTCGCTGGTTGTGTTATATTCTGTTTTTTACTTGTCTCAATCAAAGGAAAAACTGGGTCACTTTTACGTATACTTGCTCATGTTTATGGGTGCAATGCTTGGCGTTGTCCTGTCTGACAATGTGATTACGCTGTATATGTTTTGGGAATTTACGTCTATTTCTTCTTTCCTGCTGATCGCGTACTGGTATGACCGCGAACGCTCCCGCTACGGGGCTTTAAAGTCGATGCTCATTACCGTATTCGGCGGATTGATGATGCTTGGCGGGTTTCTCGTTTTATCGCTTATGGGTGATACATTCAGTATTCGCGAATTAGCGGCTCAGGCCCTTGAGCTGAACGAAGATCCGCTTTTTGGGCTTGCGATGATCCTTGTTCTGCTCGGCGCTTTTACAAAGTCCGCACAGTTCCCATTCTACATCTGGCTTCCAGATGCGATGGAAGCACCAACGCCGGTTAGTGCGTATCTGCACTCGGCTACAATGGTGAAAGCGGGGATTTACCTTGTTGCCCGTTTCAGTCCGATCTTTGCCTTTTCCGGCTACTGGTTCTGGATTGTTGGAGCCGTCGGATTGTTCACCATGACATGGGCTTCCTTTAATGCTGTGAAACAAACCGACTTAAAAGGAATTTTAGCGTTCTCAACAGTCAGTCAGCTTGGATTGATTATGTCGCTGCTCGGCGTAGGCGCAGCATCGCTTCATGTTGAATCGCTGGATGATAACTTGTTTATCACAGCGGTTATTGCGGCGGTTTTTCATTTAATCAACCATGCAACCTTCAAAGGAAGTTTATTTATGGCGGTCGGCATTATTGACCATGAAACAGGCACGCGGGATATCCGCAAGCTTGGCGGATTAATGAGCTTGATGCCGGTTACCTTTACGCTGTCTGTCATCGGTGCTTTTTCAATGGCTGGCCTGCCGCCATTTAACGGTTTTTTAAGTAAGGAAATGTTTTTTGCTTCTATGGTTCATTTACTGGAACTGGATTTGTTCCAGATGGATACATGGGCGATTCTTTTCCCAGTTATGGCCTGGATCGGCAGTGTATTTACATTCATTTACAGTATGATGATTATATTTAAGGTCTTTACGGGTCGGTTCCAACCGGAAAAATTGGAGAAAAAACCGCATGAAGCACCCGTTGGCATGCTTGTTTCACCGATTATTCTAGCCTTGCTTGTCGTTGTATTCGGCTTGTTTCCAAATCTGCTTTCCTACAGCTTGATTCAGCCGGCTGCAGCAGCCATTGTGCCGTCTATTCTGCCGCCGGGTGGTCAGCTCGACGTTCATATTTCCTTTTGGCACGGCTTTAAGCCTGAGCTCTTTATGACCATCGGAGTGATTGTCATTGGCATTCTACTTTATAAACTCATGCCAAAATGGATCAAAATGTATGACTATATGCCTGGAAAGGTTACTCTGAATCGGTTTTACAATGCCAGCTTGTACGCAGCAGAACGCGGCTCAAATGCGATTACAAACGCGTATATGACCGGCTTTATCCGCAGCTATCTCTTGTACATTTTTGTGTTTTTCATCGGAATACTTGGCTTTACCATGTGGGCAAAAGACGCATTTCATTATGATGCTTCTACCGCTGCGCCGATTGGCTTGTATGAAATAAGCTTAATCATTGCCCTGGTTGTCACAACCATTACCATTTTACTGGCAAAATCGCGACTCACATCCATTATTGCGCTTGGCGGGGTCGGCTATACGGTATCACTGTTTTTTGTCATTTTCCGCGCACCGGATTTGGCTTTGACACAGCTTGTAATTGAAACCGTCTCAACCGCCCTGTTTCTTCTTTGCTTTTACCATCTTCCAAAATTATCGCGGCATGAAGAAAAACGGCGCTTTCAGGCAGGTAATGCCCTTGTCGCAGCCGGTGTCGGTATTATTGTGACATTGCTTGGCATTTCTGCTCACAGTTCAAAGTTTTTCACTTCTATTAATGACTATTACGTGGAGAACACATATAAAAAAGCCGGCGGCGAAAACATGGTCAATGTAATCCTCGTTGACTTCCGCGGCTTTGATACGCTGTTTGAGATTGCTGTGCTGGCTGTTGCTGCACTTGGTATTTACGGATTGATTAAACTAAGGCTTGAGAAAGGCGGCGAAACGAATGAAAACAAATGATGTGATCTTCCAAACCGTCGCCAAAGTCGTTTTTTTCATGATTATCTTTTTTGCGGTTCACTTGTTTTTTGCCGGACATTATTATCCGGGCGGCGGTTTTGTGGGCGGCCTGCTTACATCCGGCGCGATTGTTCTTTTGCTTTTAGCTTTTGATATTAAAACGGTACGACACGGGTTTCCGCTTGACTTCAAATGGCTGATCGGCCTGGGCCTCCTTTTTTCAGTCGGGACGGCTGCCGGATCTCTGTTGTTTAATGTACCGTTTTTCACTCACGCTTATAATTACTTTCAACTGCCGCTGTTCGGCAAAACATCGCTTCACACCGCAATGTTGTTTGATTTAGGCGTGTATCTCGTTGTCATTGGTGTAACCATGACCATTATTCAAACGATTGGAGAGAGTGAATAATGGAAATTTTAATGTGTATCATTGCCGGCCTGCTTTTTGCAGCCGCGGTTTACTTAATGCTTTCGAAAAGCCTGCTTCGGATTATTATCGGCACTGGGCTTCTCAGCCACGGAACCCATTTAATGCTTTTAACAATGGGCGGGCTTAAAACGGGAGCTGTCCCGGTTCTCGGGGAGCATGCCTCCACTTATACAGACCCGATTCCGCAGGCACTTATTTTAACGGCTATTGTCATTAGTTTTGGTGTTACAGCCGTGTTTCTTGTGATTGCCTATCGTGCGTACCAGGAGATTGGCACAGATAATATGGAGCAGATGAGAGGAATGGAAACGGATGATTAATTTACCTATTTTGCCAATCCTGATCCCTCTTATTTCGGCTGTGTTACTCCTGTTTTTATCAAAGCGTGTCTATGCCCAGCGAGTGGTATCCGTGGCTGCTTCTTTTGCTACGGTTATTGCAGCGGCTGTTGTTTTAATGAAAGTGAAGACGGATGGGATTCAAACGGTTGACATGGGCAGCTGGCCGGCTCCATTTGGCATTACGCTTGTGTCAGATATGCTGAGCATCCTGCTCGTTTTAACGTCTTCTGTCATTACGCTTTGTGTGGTCCTTTATTCATTCCGCTCCATTGGCAGCGGCCGGGAAGCATTTTATTACTACCCAATTGTCCAATTTTTGCTTGTTGGCGTAAATGGGTCGTTTACAACGGGTGATATTTTTAATCTATTTGTTTTCTTTGAAATTATGTTAATGTCGTCGTATGTGCTGATTGTGATCGGCGGAACAAAAGTACAGCTGCAGGAATCCATTAAATATATTTTGATTAATGTGATTTCCTCCGCTATTTTTGTTATCGCAGTTGGATTTTTGTACTCCGTTACCGGTTCGCTGAATATGGCGCACATTTCCGCCCGCCTCGCTGACATTGGCGGCGAGCCGATTGTCACCGTGCTGGCGCTTCTTTTCTTGATTGTGTTCGGTTTAAAAGGCGGTATTTTTCCGCTTTACTTCTGGCTGCCGGGTTCGTACGCGGCACCGCCTGCACCTGTTTTGGCCCTGTTCGGTGCCCTACTTACAAAAGTAGGTGTATACGCCATCTTACGAACTTACACGCTATTTTTCTATCATGACCAGCCATTTACACATGATATTTTATCTCTGCTGGCTTTGCTGACCATGGTTGCAGGTTCGATTGGCGCTCTTGCATACAAGGATGTAAAACAAGTTTTGATCTACAATATTGTAATAGCGGTTGGCGTCCTATTATTCGGCATTTCCATTATGACGGAGGAATCGATCGCCGGCACCCTCTTTTATTTTATTCATGACATGATTATCAAAGCGGCTCTGTTTATGCTGGGCGGCATCATGATTTGGATTACAGGTACATCAAAGATGGATAAAATGGGTGGGCTGATCCGCCAGTACCCGGCACTTGGCTGGACCTTTCTTACAGCATCTTTTGCACTCGCCGGCATTCCACCGCTGTCTGGTTTTATCGGCAAATTATTGATTGTCCGGGCAGGATTTGAAGCGGGTGAATATGTTGGAGCCATCGTTGTGCTTCTGTCGAGCCTGGCTGTGTTGTATTCGGTTGTTACGCTATTTATGGAGGTTTTTTGGAAAAAGCCAAAATTGCCGCAGCTTCATGCAAAAAAACAAACATCCTCCTTGTTCCTTCCGGCTGCGGCTCTTGTTGTTCTTTCTGTTTTATACGGTGTCGGAACAGAAGCGGTTTATCCTTATGTGATGCAGGCTGTTGAAGCGCTCATCCATCCGGAAATCTACATTGACGCCGTATTAAAGGAGTAGATCTTATGGCTTTTCAAATTTTACTCAATGTGTTTCTCGCATTTCTTTGGATGTTTTTGCAGGTGTCTTTCAGTGCACGGACTTTTATTATTGGATACTTGCTTGGATTGATTGTGATGGCTGGAATGCGCCGCTTTTTTAAAAGCCGCTTTTATCTGCATCGTGTCTGGGCCGTGGTCTACTTGTTCTTGCTGTTTTTAAAAGAGTTAATCAAAGCGAATTTTGACGTATTAAAGCTGGTACTCCGTCCCAAACTGGACATTCGTCCGGGTATCTTTGCACTTGAAACTGAACTAGAGTCGGATTGGGAAGTAACCCTGCTGTCGAATTTAATTACGCTGACTCCCGGCACACTTGTGGTGGATGTATCGGATGATAATAAAACCCTTTATATTCACGCTATTGATATTGAAGATGTGTCAGAAGCAGTAGATAGTATTAAAAACTCGTTTGAAAAAGCCATTATGGAGGTGAGCCGCGGATGATGGAGACTGTTTTACAAATTTCTCTTTTGCTGCTGGCCGTTTCTATGATTGGGCTCGTTTACCGGCTTGTGAAAGGGCCAACCGTTCCAGACCGTGTTGTTGCCCTCGATGCAATGGGCGTCAATCTTGTATCGATTACAGCCGTTTTGTCTATGCTGCTTGATACGCATAATTATCTCGATGTTATTCTCTTGATTGGTATTTTGGCATTTATCGGAACCGTTGCTTTTGCCAAGTTTTTAGAAAAAGGCGAGGTGATTGAATATGACCGTGATCAGTGAAGCTGTCATTGCCGTTCTATTACTTCTAGGAGCGTTTTTAACCCTTGTCGCAGCATTCGGGCTAATCCGCCTTCCAGACGTTTATACACGCAATCACGCCGCTTCTAAAAGCGCAACGCTCGGAGTGATGTGTATTCTGCTGGCAACGTTTGTTTACTTTTTTGCGAAAGACGGATTTTTCAGCTCACGGCTCCTGCTCGGTATTGCTTTCTTTTTTATTACCGCACCTGTTGCAGGCCATTTAATCAGCCGTGCCGCCTACAATTCCGGCGTGAAAATGTGGGATCAAAGCGTGCGTGATGACTTAAAGAATAAACAGGCACAAAAAAAGAACTAAAAAAGCTGTCCGCAACTGGACAGCTTTTTTTATTCATACAGCGTTTGGGCCTTCTCGCCATTTTCCTGATAAATCGTAAGAATTCCTTCATGCTGTTTCACATATTCCTTCGCTTCATCTAAAAGCGCCTGTTTTGTGCCCTCTGAACGGATGGCCCGTTTGCCATTTTCTTTTTTTAATACCCATCGGTCTCCCTCATGCTTTACTTCATAACGCGGCCGTCCTTCATCCTTTTTTCCTTCTGCGCTTCTCGCACGGTCAATGGCAATGGCAATAGAACGCCCTTCCTCATACCCTTCATCTAAAAGTGCATTGGCAATTTCGATCGCTTTATCGCGTATATGATCGGGCAGATTTTTCATCGAAGCCGGGTAATCATTTTTATTCCAAGGCATGAAAACCACTCCTTTTCCAAAATTGTTCCCGCCCTGTGAAAAAACCAAACGTTACTTTTTCGCTTTCACAGCAATCGTACAGCGTGAAAGACAAATCAGCTCCCCGTTTTCGTCCTTTATTTCAATAGACCATACCATTGTTGATTTTCCACGGTGAACGTTTAAGGCGGTAGCCGTCACAATCCCATCTCTTTTCGACTTGATGTGGTTAGCATTAATTTCAAGGCCAAAGCAGACCTCCGTGTCCAGGTCAATCATCGCTGCAGCACCAATACTTGCCGCTGTTTCCGCAAGGGCAACAGAAGCGCCTCCGTGCAGAAATCCGAACGGCTGGCGCGTGCGTTTATCCACAGGCATTGTCATCACTACACGGCCTGTTTCAATCGTCACCACTTCCATTCCGAGTGCGGCAAGCAGTGTATGATCAGTTTGAATGTTCATAAAATCCTCTCCTTCAAAAAAAGGTGCCTCTTAAAGAGGCACCTTTTTATTATAACGTCATGGCTGCAATCCAGCCGAAAATAATAACAGGGATATTATAGTGAAGAAATGTCGGTACAACTGTATCCCAAATATGGTCGTGCTGTCCGTCTGCATTTAATCCGGACGTTGGACCAAGCGTACTGTCCGAAGCAGGCGAACCAGCATCACCAAGCGCGCCGGCTGTTCCCACAAGCGCAATTGTTGCCAGCGGGCTGAAGCCAAGTTCCAAAGCAAGCGGCACGAAAATAGTCGCAATGATCGGAACCGTTGAAAAAGATGAACCGATACCCATTGTAACAAGCAGCCCGACTACAAGCATCAGCAGGGCACCAAGTGCCTTGTTTCCGCCGATTGCTGCAGCAGAGTTTTGCACTAATGTTTCTACATCACCTGTAGCTCCCATAACACTGGCAAATCCGGAAGCGGCAATCATGACAAAACCAATAAAGGCCATCATGCGCATACCGTTTGTCAGCAGTTGGTCTGCCTCACTCCAGCGAACCGCCCGAAACACATACAGGATCACAATTCCGGCGAGCGCGCCAAATACCATAGAGTCTGTTAATAGCTGTGCAGCCAGGGCAGCGACGATAGAAATGCCTGCCGTAATCAACCCAGAAGTTGTATAAAGGGGGCCGCTGACCTCTGATTCTCCTGAAGTTGACAACTTGGATTCTGCATATTCCCGCGGCTTCCGGTACGTAAAAAAGACCGCGATGAGTAAACCGACAAGCATGCCGGCAGCTGGCAGCAGCATCGCTCTTGGCACCTGGTCGATAGCCACTTCAAGTCCACTGTCAGTCACATTAGTTGCAATAATCTCGTGGAAAATCTGTCCGAAACCGACTGGCAACAGCATGTAAGGCGTTACAAGCCCGAATGTTAGCACAGATGCTGTCAGGCGCCGGTCAATCCGCAGTTCATTCATAATTTTCAATAATGGTGGAATCAAAAGCGGAATAAACGCAATATGAACAGGAATTACGTTCTGTGAAAAGCAGGCCATAATTAAAATCACAAATAAAATAAGAGCTTTCGGCAGCTTTTTCGAACGCGCTTCCTCTTTATTTCCAATAAACTTTAATACAAACGCAACAAGTGCTTCTGGAAGCCCCGTGCTTGAAACCGCAACGGCGAATCCGCCAAGCATTGCATAGCTGAGCGCAACATTTGCACCGCCCCCGACTCCTTCAGAAAACGCCGCAATGGTCCCATCCATTCCAAGTCCGCCTATTAACCCGCCGACAAGAGCACCCGTAATAAGGGAAAATACCACATTGACGCGGAGCAGGCTGAGGATGAGCATTACAATGACAGCAAAAACAACTGCATTCATCTCTTCTTATACCTCCAACACTTTAATCTGCTAAATTACTAAAGAACCGCTTAAAGATAGCAAATTGCCTGCCCGCTTGTCAATATACTTTTCTAATATAGTTAATAAACAAATTATTCAGACTGATCTGACAGTGCCAAAATCGCCAATGTCCGTGTCATGACTCCCGGTGTCAACTCTGCACTGCCAGCGATATCGAGATGCACCCAGGGCGTGCTTTCTGCAAATTCGCCGATAAAGCCTCCTCCCATAATGGCATGGCCTTCCCGTCCAGGCGAGTTGTTTAAATCCGCTACATCGCTTGTTCGAATTCTCTTTTTATCGTGTTCAGTCAGTGGCAGCTGCCAGATCATTTCCCCCGCTTCGTGTGACGCTTCAAGCACCTGCTCAAAAAACGGTTCATTATTTGTGATCGCACCTGTTTTATCTTTTCCAAGTGCAATGATTACTCCGCCTGTCAGTGTGGCCACGTCCACAATTTTACCGGCACGCTGCTGTTTGGCATACGTAATCGCATCCGCTAATACAAGGCGGCCTTCTGCATCCGTATTTTTCACTTCGATCGTTTTTCCTGACAAAGAGGTAATCACATCGTCCGGTTTAAAAGCATTGGCACTAATCACATTGTCTGTCGCAGGAATCACAGCCATAACCGGCTGGTCCGGCTGCAGCTCTCCAATAATCTCCATCGCACCAAGCACAGCCGCCGCGCCGCCCATATCCGTTTTCATGCCGACAATGCCGTCTTTCGGCTTAATAGAGTAGCCGCCTGTATCGAAAGTGACTCCTTTGCCGACAAGTGTCAGTACATCCTCCCAGGCATCTGTTGGGTTATGTTTGAGCGTAATCATTTTGGGCGGTTCAGCCGATCCTTGGGCAACAGCTAAAAAAGCACCCATGCCGATTTTCTCCATATCTTCCCGTTCCAGTACTTCCAGTTCAAAACCATACCGCTCGGCCAATTTCTCTGCATGAAGAGCAAGATCACCGGCTGTCATCATATTCGGCGGAGTAGCAGTTAAACGAATCGCTGTGTTCGTGCCCTCTGCCATCGTTTTTCCTACTTTACATGCCGCCTGGATTTCGTCCGGATCTGCCTCCGTATATACGACAACTGTCGTTAACTGCTTTTCCGGCTCGTTACCCGGCGTGCGGTATCCCGTGTATTCAAAGCGCGCTAAAAACAGTGCTTCGGTAACAGCCTCTGCCGCTTCAACGACTGTCACGTTCTCTGTGATAAAAGAATCGAGTACAATGGCAATCGATTCCAGACCGTATGGCTTGGACTGCTTGGCTGCTTTTTGGACAGATCGGTGAATGGCATGAAAATCCGCTTCCTTTTCTTTACCAAGCCCAACTGTGACCATTCGCTTAGCTGGAATATGGCCAAGAGCTGGAATAACAGAGGTATGTCCCTCTTTCGCGGAAAGATCACCGTTTTTCACTAGTTCTGTCAGCTGCCCGGAAAAAGCTTGATCGAGCGGTTCGAGCACTTCCTCAAATTTCAATGGCTTATCAAACAGGCCGATAAGCAGCGCATCTGCTTCAGTTTCCAAAAAGGGTTCGTTTTTGACTACAAACATTTTCATCACCTCACGTGTTATTATAGGGGAAAATGGATAGGAGTGTTGGAATGAGGATTGTATCGCTTTGCCCAAGCAATACTGAAGTGTGCCAGTACCTTGGTCTGGAAGAGCAAATTGTCGGTGTAGACGACTTTTCCGACTTAGAACGAACCAGGCTCGGACCTGATTTAGCTATTGATATGAAGAAGGTAGCCGCTCTTCAGCCGGATATGGTGCTGGCATCGCTCAGTGTACCAGGAATGGAGAAAAACATAGAAGCATTGGAGCAGCTTGGCATTCCGAATATCGTGACAAATCCCCATTCACTTGACGATATCGGACATTCCATTGAGCAAATTGCCGAAGCTTGTGGAACAGATGGAAGAGAAGCTCGAAGCAAGTGGATGCGGGCACTCCAGCCGTACAGGTCACGTGAGTGGACAGACCGTGTGCGTCTTTATTGGGAATGGTGGCCGAAGCCATTGTTTACACCCGGAGGCACCAATTGGCTCACCGAAATCAGTACGCTGTGCGGCGGAATCAATGTATTTGAAGATAGATTAATGCCAAGCTTACAAACCGATTGGGAAACGGTGCTGGAAAAAAAGCCGGATGTTATCCTGCTGGCGTGGGTAGGAGTAATGACCAGTAAAGTAAATATTGATGTCATTAAAAAACGGCCTGGATACGAAGAAACGCCCGTTTTTATTCTGGAAGAAAAAGATTTTTGCCGGCCATCGCCAAACCTGCTTAAAGGAATTGAAGCATTGGACGAGCTTTTACAAAACAAAAAACGACCTTAAAGAGGCCGCTTCCTTAAAACATTTGATAGCCTTTTGCACGCAGCAGCCGCATGACGAATCCGCTTCCAATAGCGCCTAAAAAACCGCACGATAGAATGGCAATATCGACCGGCTGAAGCCCGATCATCCGCCCGCTGAGAATACCGAATGATTCTCCCGGCTGAAACAAGTAATCAAGCGTGCTGATGTTGTCCACAATGGCGATCGTCACAAGCGGATAAATAAAAGCCATAATCCATGTCATGCGCAACAGCATGTTTAAAATAAACCCAATGCCAAAAAACAGAACAAAAAACAGCAAGGCAGATACAAGTACAACGGCAATATGCATGGAGCCATTCCCCCTATTTATATACCTTTAAGTGTACTGAACCGCTCTCAAAAGGTCAATGAGCGAAAAAGAGAGAAAACCCGTCATGTTATGCTTTTAACCAGACAGTAATCCTGCTTTCCATATAAAAAAGCACTGGATACGAGGGGGACGCGTACCCAGTGCTTTATAGAAGTATTTCCTTTTGAAAAGGAAATAAACTTTCCCGGTTTAGTATAACCATTCTCTTGCTTTTTATTCCCTTATCCTCTTACCCAAAAAAGCGGTATGCTGTATAGCCAAACTGCGGACCTGGATCTGAGATATCGAGAGAAGTTAAACCCGGCGCCTCAAATGATTCAATTATGCGGCGCAAAAGCACGGACGTATCGGAACTTTCTTGCAGTTCCGATACGGCCATCCAGCGCGCAGCGAATAATTCTCTCCCGCATGCTTCCGGCTCTTTTTCTTCTGCCGGCATCATATGAAAAACGACCATGGTATCACTGACATCATGTTGAATGACGCCAGACCGAATACCGGCCACCCCGCACACGGATGCTTCAATTCCTGTTTCCTCACGTACCTCTCGGACAGCGGCTTCATCTACTGTTTCGCCCGCATCCACAAATCCGGCCGGCAGTGACCACTGTCCCTTCAGCCCGCCATATGCTTTTTTCACAACAAGCCAGCGCCCGCGGCTGTCAATAACCAGACCGGCTGCCGCCAGCCATACCTTTCCCCTTTTCATCCAAACGCTTCCTTTCTTTCCATAAAAAAAGAGCCTCTTTTAAAGAGGGCTCTTTTGCTTTTTACAGGACGTTGAATTTCCCTTTTTTCAAGACGAGTGAAGGGCCGCCGACCATAAATAGCGCGCGGTTATCAATCATTTTCTTCATGAATGAAGCTTTTGTGCCTTTAAGCTTTTTGTCGAACACGACACCGATTGCATCGTTATCGCCAAGTGAGCACACTGTACCTTTAATGTTCGGTGTGAAGGATTCAAGGTTCCCTTCGCCTTTCACTAACTTCACAAGGTTTTTCGCAACCGTTTCCCCTTGCTGCATCGCGATTTGCGCTGTTGGCGGGTACGGACGGTTGATTTCCTCGTTGATCACAAGTGAACAGTCACCTAAAATGAAGATTTCGTCATGGCCAGGAGCGCGAAGTTCAGGCGTTACTTTTACGCGTGCACGCATGTTTTCAATGCCTGATTTTTCGATGATACTGCTGCCGCGGACACCTGCTGCCCAGACCACTGTACCTGCTTTGATTTCCTCTGTTTCGTTTTCGCCTTTTGCCACGATAATGCCGTCAGCTGTTGCGCCTTTGATCGGTGTGCCGATTTTGAACTCAACGCCTTTTTTCTCAAGCTGTGCAACCGCATATTTAACAAGCTCAGGATCAAAACCAGGAAGAACCATCGGTGCAGCTTCTACGCAGTACATACGCACTTTTGAAAAGTCAATATCGTATTCTTTGCAAAGCTCAGGAACACGGTTCGCAAGCTCACCAAGGAACTCAATGCCCGTAAAGCCGGCGCCGCCAACAACGAATGTTAAACGCTCATCATTTTTTTCTTCTTCATTTGCATAAGTTGCAAACTGGAATTCAATATGATCACGCAATTGACGGGATGTGTTTACATTCGAAATGGTGAAAGCGTGTTCTTTAAGTCCTTCGATACCGAATGTTTCAGATTCTCCGCCAAGGGCGATCACAAGGTAGTCATACTCTACTTCGCCTGTATCTAAAATGACTTTCTTTTCATCTGTTTTAATATCTTCTACTTCCGCGCGAATAAATTCTACTTTGCTGCGGTTGATGACTGCATCGATATCGTAGCGTACACGATCGTGGTGCATTGTGCCCGCTGATGCCTCATGAAGCCATGTTGTTTCATAGTGGTAATCATTTTTGTTGATGAGCACAATATTTGCTTCATCTACAGATAATGCTTTTTGAAGACGTGTTACAGTAATAAGACCGCCATAGCCGGCGCCTAGTACTACAATTTTCGGCTTTCTCACTGTCATCTTTATCCACCTCTACTAAAAATATTCACGAGAAGAATGTGATAATCTTCACGTATAAGTATAAAAAAATACCTCTTACTTTGTCACAAAATGTTAACAATGTGCATAACTAGTTTTATCATAGACGCTTTGACTGCTTTTTTCAAGTTATTTGGACAAGAAATTTGAAATGAGACTTCCCTTATGGAATTTTGTAAAATAAGACATAATAAAGCAAAGATGGCATATACATCAATCTTATGGCTTTTTAAAAAGGGGGATTACGAGTGAAAGACATTACGATTATCGGGGCAGGTCCAACCGGCCTGTTTGCCGCCTTTTACGCAGGGATGCGCGGTGCTTCTGTTAAAATTATCGAAAGCCTGCCGCAGCCGGGCGGACAGTTATCAGCTCTTTACCCAGAAAAGTTTATTTACGATGTAGCTGCTTTTCCGGCAGTGCGCGCGCAGGAGCTGATTGACCGGCTTGTCGAACAAATGAATCGTTTTCCAGTTGAACTTTGTCTGGAGGAGGCCGTTCAGTCCCTCGAAAAAAATCCAGACGGCAGCATTGTTCTTGGAACGGACAAGGGAAAGCATGAAACCAAAGCGGTAATTATCACCGCGGGCAACGGTGCTTTTCAGCCGCGGCGGCTTGAGCTTGATGGCGCAGATGCTTTGCCAAACGTTCATTATTTTGTCAATGACCTTTCCTCTTTTTCAGGCCGGCGTGTCGCGGTTCTAGGAGGCGGTGATTCTGCGGTTGACTGGGCCATGATGCTTGAAAAAACCGCAAAAGTCGTGACCATCATTCACCGGCGTGACAAATTTCGCGCCCACGAACACAGTGTGGACTTGCTTCACAAATCAGATGTCCAGATTATGACGCCATTTGTTCCTGTATCCTTTGACGGGCAGACTCTTGCGCTTGAGGAAGTGAAAGGCGATGAAAAGAAATCGCTAGAGATCGATGACCTCCTTGTGAACTACGGGTTTATTTCTTCACTTGGCCCAATGAAAAATTGGGGGCTTAACATCGAGAAAAACTCCATTGTGGTCAATTCACGTATGGAGACGAATATCCCAGGCGTGTATGCAGCCGGTGATGTGGCAACATACGCGGGTAAAGTAAAGCTGATTGCCACTGGATTTGGAGAAGCGCCGACGGCCGTTAACAATGCAAAATCCTATATTGATCCGGATGCAAAAGTCCAGCCGCTGCACAGCACATCCTTGTTTTAATCCTTTAATGGCGGGTAAAGGAATAGGAAACGGAAAAAAGGGTGGTTCACTATGCATGTACTTGTGATCGGTGCAGCCGGTACAACCGGCCGCCTCGTTGTCCAAAGTCTGGCTGAAAATATTCAGCACCACGTGAAAGCAATGGTGCGAAAAACCGACCAGATGGCAGACATGGAACAGCTTGGTGCCAGACCGGTTTTGGCCGACCTGGAGCAGGACTTTAGTTATGCAATGAATGATGTGAACGCAGTTATTTTTGCAGCCGGCTCCGGCTCAGCAACCGGCCCCGACAAAACTACGGCTGTTGACCGCGACGGAGCAATTAAAGCTATTGACCTGGCCGTTTCACATGGTATTGAGCGTTTTGTTATGCTCAGTTCAATGGGAGCAGGCCGGCCGGATGCAGGTCCTGAGGCTCTGCAGCATTACCTTCGGGCCAAGCATGAAGCAGATGCTCATTTAATGATGAGCGGTCTCACTTATACGATCGTTCGTCCCGGTGCCCTTTTAAATGAAGCCGGCAGCGGAAAAATTGAAGCCGCTCCCCAAGTTGCGAATCGAATGGAGTCCATTGCACGAGCTGATGTTGCCGAAGTACTCGTCCAAAGCCTGCTCGCTCCCCAAACAGAGGGGCGGATCTTTGAAATTGTCAAAGGCACTGTCCCAATTGCTGAAGCATTGAAAGCCTTATAATATAGAAAAAGCCGGCATGCCTCTGGTATGCCGGCTTTTTTGCTGCAGACGTTTCATCACAAAAAAAAACGCCTGGCAGCGGCCAGGCGGTAGTACTGCTTAAGAAGCAGCCGTTTTTTTTGTTTTCTTTTCTCGTAAATCTGTCCATTTTTTTACATTGTCCGCTCCTCTAATCTCCACTTCCTGCTTTGTATCGATTTGAACTTCTTTCACTTCTGCATCTCGCAAATCAATAACCTGCCCTTTTTTCGGCGTGGAAACGATAACGGTATTATACTTTAATCCTTCTCCTTGCAGTATAGCTGAATGCTTTACGATAATGCCTTTGCTGAAACGGGCACCTTCATCAAACTCCAGATGAATCCCCGGCTGTGCAGCCACAAACTGTTTTTTCTCCATCGCCGGCACATAAACCATTTCCGCTTCTGGATGATCTTCCGCAAAGGTCGTCCGGATAACTACCGGATCATGGTCGCTCGCCCGTCCATGCTCCTCCATAAATTGTGAATTGGTATGAACAATATCCACTTCAGTAGAAGCGGCTATATTATTCGTGACCAGGATATGGTCAAGCACCTGTGCATTTCCTTGATAAGAATACGTGAATCGCTCTTCTGCCGGTACTTTTTCAATCATGTTGGTCAGCTCATCCCCTTTTACAATAGAAAGAGTCTCGGTAAATTCAAAATCGTTAAAATCACCTAAAAGCACCAGATTTGCATTTGGATCCGCTGACTTTACATCTTCAACAAAGCCATTTACAATCGCAGCAATTTGCTTGCGCTGGATTTCACTTCCTAAATAAGGAGGCTGATTCTTTCCAAATAACGGCTCATCTCCGCCTTTTGAATTAAAATGATTGACCACTACAATGACCTTTTCACCTTTAAATGTAAATTGAGCAGCCAGCGGCTTACGGCTATTTTCAAACGCTGCGTTGTCCGGATCAATCCGGCCAGGATTAGCGGTCAATTTCCCATCTACATAGGCAACCGCTTCTGTCGCTCTTCCTTTTGCTCCTTCCGCAAGACTAACACGTTCCGGATTGTACAAGAAGCCAACACGAATGTTACCGCCCGGCTGTCCGCCGTCTTCCTTATTGATCGGCGCCACATCCGTGTACTCATAAGCCGGTCCGCCCAGCTCTTTTATAGCTTCAATCAGTACGGCGGCGCTTTGAGATGCATCCGTTGTGCCAGAATCTGCTGGCCCGTCATTGTCCTGTACTTCTGTTACACCGATGATATCCGGCGACTTCATTCCATTTACAATCCCCATGGCAAGGCGTCTTGTTTTCTCTTCGCCTGAAACCGTTGAAAAGTTTTCGAGATTGTAAGAAGCGATCGTTAGTCCATCTTTCGTTGATGTAAGGGTTGTTTCTTCTGCTTTTAACCCTCCGTCAATCACTTCAGGCACTTCGCCTGCCAGCACTTTAAAGTTACTGTAGCCGTAGCTGACGACACCCGTGACAGGACCGACAAATGAGTCTCCTGTTTTTGCCACAAAGTCTTCATTATCCAAATCAAGATGAATACGTTCTGGATTGTAGTCGTCTGCTTCAATCCGAAGAGCACCCGCTGTTGTATTGGTTTCTATATTTTCCGGCACAACCACTACTTCTCCGTATCTCTGCGGAGCGATGATTTTCGGGTTATTCACTTGAACGCGCATGCCTTCCATGCTTTCAAAAAAGTCAATGCCGTCCTGCTGTGGATCGAATATGCCAAATTGGTCGTTATCAATTACTTTCATTGGCATCATGCGATCTTTATTCAACACAACCGGTGCCGGCAGCGGCTGTCCGGATGCTTTTTTACTTACAGTACCCGCACTAATTTCCGTTACGGGGAGATCTGTTTGCAGCTTTTCCGCATATCCATCAAGCACCCATTCTTTTACCGTACCATCAACAGAGACAAGATCTCCTTGCGACAATCCATGGCTCCGCTTATAAACGAGAATACCTTCTGACGTATTTTCATCCTCATCTGCTTCTACGCTCTGCATATAAAAGTTACTGCTGTCAACGATATGGGTAACGATTCCTTCTACATCTCCAACAGCTAAACCATTGTACGGAGAAGTGTGCCCAGCTCCTTGAATATCATGGATGCGAATGTTTTCTTTTTCTATAACGTATGAAAAGGAGGAAACGGCACTGTCATTTAAGCCTTCTTTAAATGCTGCTGCTTGAATCGTTTTGTTTTCATTAATCACGATCGGTTCTGTATAAAGCGTGCTATCTTTTGTCGGCTGAGAGCCACCCAGCGTATAACGAATGTCGGCACCCTCTGTTGGCGAAGACAGTGTAACACTCGTTCCTGCTTTAACAACGCCCGCTGCCGGATTGGCCGTTACCGCTCCAGCCGTAGAAGAGTCAGGTTCAATATCCGCTGCATGACGCGGAATTAATTGATAGACGTTGTTGTAAGAGCCGACAACCCCTGTTACCGAATCGTATTTGGTGTTTATGGCAAGAAGTGATGTATCCTGCGGCCTGATTTGAAAGGTATTTCCTTCTTCATCCTTTGCTGTGTAATTGCCGCCTGAAAAACTGGAAACAGAAACGTTGTTGATTGTAACAAGCTCCCCTTCCACTTCTTCTGTAAATTGATCAGCCCTTACGGTTAACGGTGCCGGCACACCAGCCTCGCCGGTCACAGTTACACTGCCAGATGATACGTTAATCTCCAAAAGAGAATTGTAGTCATCAATGCTTCCCTTCACATCTACAACATCACCCAGTTTTACACTCATACCGGAACCATATAAAACAATACCGGCGGTTTCATCCTGAATATATACCGTGCTTCCGAAAACAGCCGTTACTGTGCCAGACGTCCACACCTTTGTGTTTTCTGCTTTTTGGCGCACGTCGAAAATCGGTTCTTTTATAAGGTTTGACGGCTCCTCAGGCACTTCTGGTTCTTCGGTTCTGTGATCCAAAAGTTCAATCGACGTTGGTGATTTTAAGCCAGGAACTGCAAAATACGCTTCAAGAGAGCCTGTCACCCGCACTTTTTTGCCGAGGTTTTCCGGATAATCTTTCAAATTAATTCCCTGCCGGAAATTTGTTGTTAATTGCACTGGTAATATTTTAGCTGGATCTGTTTCCCCTGCTTCATCCGATATACCAATATTTGTATTTTGATAACGTGCAGGATCTGTTGTATAACTGCTTCCTGATAGTGCGTAGCCAACGATATAGCCTTCGACGGTGGCTGTACCCGAGTTGTTAGCAATTGCATCCGCCACCGTGATCGATGCAGCGCTCGCCGGAACCTGAAACGGAAGCAATGTGCCAATGACGAGTACAAGAGCAAATAAAGCCTGTCCAATTTTTCTCATTTAAAAACTCCTCTCTCATGTAATGGATCGTTCGACAAAAACCACCTTCATTGTAATCTACTTTTTATTTTAAAATATAATCTTTACAGATAATTTAAAAAACTTTAATAAATAGAAAAAACAGGAATAATTTCCTCCTTATTATTGTCCGTTTCATTCATGCTATTTCCTTTTATATAAGTCTTTTTGTATAAGAACCTTCCTGCTGTCCCATATTAAAGGTAAAAAAATTTTAGGAGGCAGCAGCTTGTATAATGATTATTGGCTTTTACAATTAATCTTTGCTTTGTTTATTCTGTTCTTCGTCATCATTCCGCTTGTATCGGTTTGGTTTACGCGAAAAAAGAAATCAAGCCAATAAAAAAGCCTGGCTGCATCCGTAGATACAGCCAGGCTTTTTTATTATTAGCAGTTTTCCGGCGTTCCGGTTTCTGTTGCTGTCCGGAAAGAGGATCCGCAGCCGCAGGACGCGATGGCATTTGGATTATCAATCGTAAATCCGCCGCCCATCAGCGACTGCTTGTAGTCGACTATCGTTCCCTTCAAAATCGGGGCATCCTGTTTGGCTACCACAATCGGAATACCGTGCTGAAGAAGTTCCATATCGCCTTCTTCTGCTTCAGGCGTAAAACCCATCCCGTATGATAATCCACTGCATCCGCCACCATGAACGGCTACCCTCAAAAATGACCCTTCTTCTTCGTTTTGCTTCATCATATCTTTTATTTGAAAAGCCGCAGCTTCCGTAATTGTAACAACTTGTTGATCCGCCAAAGGAATCGCTCCTTTCATTTTCTTTTAGTATACGAGGAATAGAACAAATCCTCAACTGAACCGCTCATTGATTTTTTTATTCAAATTAATTCTTTTTACCTCCAATTCCTGTATAATAAAATAAGTAAAAAGACCTTTATTTTAGGAAAAAAGGAGGTTTTATCATGTCTGATGCCCCATTAATTTATCATAAAATGATGAAGTGCCCTCATTGCCAGCAGTCCTTTAACACAACGAAAGTTCGTAAAAGTGCTGTTAAAGTCATTGGCCAGGATACGGACTTAAAACCGCTTTATGAAGCGGGAGGGATAAATCCTCTTTTTTACAATGTGCATGTTTGTATGCATTGCGGCTATTCATTTACAGAGGATTTTACTTCTTATTTTGCACCAGGAACAGCAGAAGTATTAAAGGCTTCGGTATCTGATCACTGGGTCGAGCAGGATTTCAGCGGTGAGCGGTCGCCAGCTAAAGCGATTAAAAGCTATAAGCTCGCTCTTTATTCTGGCGTACTGAAAAAAGAAAAGCATTTAACTTTGGCAGGTCTTGCCCTTCGCACGGCATGGATCTATCGAGACATGGGCCGCAACAAAGAAGAAAAGCGATTTTTGTCTATCGCTGCCCGTGAGTATGAGGAAGCTTTTTCTGTGGAGGATGTAGTACAGAAAATGTCTGAAATTAAAGTGCTCTATCTCATCGGTGAACTGAATCGAAAGCTGGGACGCATGGAAAAAGCCGTTTCCTATTTTTCAAAAGTGATTGAACGGCAGCGCCAGTCAAACGAAAAACAAATCGTGGAAATGGCGCGTGACCGCTGGCATGAATTACGCGAGCAAATGAAAACGACTTAAAGTGTACATAAGAAAAACCGGCTGCCTTGGACAGCATCCGGTTTTTTGATGTTTAAAACAGCCACGTTTGGTCAATATGTGTATATATATTCGAAACAAGCTCGTCAGGTGTCGCTCCATCGACAACTTCTCCATTCACAAGCGCAAATGGAGATTCTGAGCAGCGTGTACAGTAGCTTAAGCAGCCATATTCGATCACATCCAAGTTCGGATCCCGTTCCAATTTTTCAAATGCTTCCTGGGAACCGCTTGCTAAGTTGCTGACGCAAAACTCAATAATTGGCTTCATTTTATCTTTCACCTCACCCGTTTATTGTACTATCATTTACGTGCAGAAAAAAGCGTGAAGTTTCGCGAAGTCTGTTGAATAATAGGGCTATCTTCGTTATACTCGGATATGAATAAATGAATACTGTACATATGAATACGAAGCAGAGGGGTCATACATATGAGACATTTAGTTTTGCTTGGAGGCGGATATGGCAATATGCGTGTTTTGCTCAGGCTGTTGCCCAATCATTTGCCGGATGACGTAACGATTACACTGGTTGATAAAGTGCCATATCATTGCTTGAAAACGGAGTACTATGCACTGGCGGCTGGAACCGCTTCCGACCATGAGGTCCGTGTATCTTTCCCAGAGCATGAAAAACTAAATATTATTTACGATGAAATTACAGCTATTCACTTAGATCGAAAAGAAGTTGAGTTAAAAGCAAAAGGCGCTCTTGCTTACGATGACCTTGTTATTGGCCTTGGCTGTGAGGATAAATATCACGGCGTGCCAGGGGCTGAAGAGTATACATACAGCATTCAGTCCATCCAAAAATCGCGTGCCACGTATGAAAAGCTGAACAACATGCCGGCTGGTTCAAAAGTTGGTATCGTAGGTGCAGGTCTTTCCGGAATCGAATTGGCGAGTGAACTTCGTGAAAGCCGTCCGGATCTTGATATTAAATTGTTTGACCGCGGACCGCGTATCTTAAAAGACTTCCCGCAGCGTTTAAGCCGTTACATTGAAAAATGGTTTACCGACCACGGTGTGGAAGTAGTGAGAGATGCAAACATTACGCGTGTTGAGCCTGACCGTATTTACAACCGTGAAGACGAATATCAAATGGACGCTGTTGTATGGACTGCAGGCATTCAGCCGAGCCTTGTTGTCCGGCAGATGAATGTGGAAAAAGACCGCTCTGACCGCGTTGTATTGACTCCTCACCATAACCTGCCCGGCAATGAACATGTTTATGTAGTGGGAGACTGCGCAAGCCTTCCCCATGCACCGAGCGCACAGCTTGCGGAAGAACAAGCAGAACAAATTGTCGATGTTCTTCAAAAGCGCTGGAGAAACGAGCCGCTTCCGGAAAAAATGCCAGAAATGAAACTTAAAGGCGTACTTGGTTCTCTTGGCAAAAAACAGGGCTTTGGTTTTGTAGCGGACCGGGCTATTACTGGACGTGTTGCCCGCTTCTTGAAATCAGGCGTTTTATGGATGTACAAATATCATAACGGATAATAAAAAAACCGGCTCCTTCAGCCGGTTTTTTTTTTGCTTTTACAATCCAAGCGAAATATATTTAACTTCTAAAAATTCTTCCATGCCGTGATGGCCGCCCTCGCGTCCAAGCCCGCTCTCTTTAAAGCCTCCAAATGGTGCCTGGGCCACAGATGGAAGTCCATCATTCAATCCGACAATGCCATATTCCAGCCCTTCGCTTATCGCAATGGCTTCTGAAATATTTTCCGAGAACACATAAGCCGCCAGGCCAAATGGTGTGTTGTTCGCGCGTTCTATCACTTCTTCGGTTGTACGGTACGTGGCAATCGGTGCCAGCGGACCGAATGTTTCCTCAACCATACATTCCATATCATCTGTCACGTTCGTTAGAACAGCAGGCGTAATAAAGTTTCCTTCCGCTTCACCGCCCATTTCAACGACTGCCCCTTTTTCTTTCGCATCTTTTAACTGGTTTTGTACTTTTTCGACTGCATCCGCATCAATAAGCGGGCCAATCGTTACGCCTTCTTCCATTCCATTTCCGACGCATAACTTCGCCACTTCTGCTTTGAACGCCTCCGTAAATTCCTGCTCAATGGATTCATGAACGTATACACGGTTGGCGCACACACAGGTTTGGCCGGCGTTACGGAATTTTGAGCCGATCAAGCCTTTGGCTGCTTTTTGGATATCTGCATTAGCTGTAACAATAAATGGCGCATGGCCGCCAAGCTCAAGCGATACTTTTTTCATTGTATCTGCTGCCTGCTTCATGAGCACTTTGCCGATTTCCGTTGAACCTGTAAAAGTCACTTTGCGCACACGGCTGTCTTCCATCCAGGAGCCAGCCACTGATTTTGAATCACCGGTTACAACATTCAGCACTCCTTTTGGAATACCCGCTTCGTGAGCGAGTTCAACAAGCTTCAGCGCTGTAAGAGGAGTGGAAGAAGCCGGCTTTACTACAGCCGTACAGCCAGATGCCAGTGCTGGTCCGACTTTGCGTGTAATCATGGCTGCCGGGAAATTCCATGGTGTAATGGCCGCGACAACGCCTACTGGCTGGCGTGAAACAAACAAGCGCTTTTTCGGATCCGAGGCGGGAATTGTTTCTCCGTACACTCGCTTTCCTTCTTCTGCATACCATAAAATGAAGCTGTTCGCATAATTCACTTCGCCAATGGCTTCCTGAAGCGGCTTTCCCTGCTCCTCCGTCATAATCCGGCCAATTTCTTCTTTATGCTCGTCAATCAGGCGATGCCAATTTCGTAATAATTCGGATCGCTCACCGGCCGTTTTTTGGGACCACGTGCGAAATGCTTCATAAGCGGCGTCTACAGCCCGCTTCGCCTCCATAGCGCCGCCTTTTGGTACGGATGCAAAGGTTTCGCCTGTTGCCGGATTAACGACTTGAATTTGTTCATCCGCTGTTACCCATTCACCGTTTATGTACATTTTCCATTCTTTCAAGATAATCCTCTCCCTATTTATGCGTATAGTGTTCTATTGCCCTGACGATCTTTTTTAAACACTTTTTCATTCTATATAGCAGTGCTGAGAATAAAACACCCTTTTCCCCTTTCTGTAAAGGAGAAATTGCATTTTCAATTTAAAATCATTATAATATATGTATCGAATCGAAAGGAGCCGATGATTCATGCAAGCACAAGAACAACAAATGTTCAGTGAAGTACAGGAAGTACTTGATAAATTACGTCCATTCCTGCTTCGCGACGGCGGCGACTGCGAACTCGTTGATATTGAAGACGGGATCGTAAAACTTCGTCTGCTTGGCGCGTGCGGCAGCTGCCCTAGTTCTACCATTACACTCAAAGCAGGAATTGAGCGCGCATTGCTCGAAGAAGTTCCTGGCGTTGTAGAAGTTGAACAAGTATTTTAATGATGAGAGCTGATCTTTATAAGATCAGCTCTTTTTTAAAATTGTAATACATCTTTGTTCACAAGCGTTTTGGGCGGGCGTTCATCAAATACCGCTTCAATATTGTCACAGCATGTCTGCATCATAGCCAGCCTTGTTTCTTTTGATGCGCTGCCGATATGCGGAAGTGCCACTACATTTTTCATCGATAAAAACGGATGATCAGCGGAAATCGGCTCGCTGTCGAATACATCCAGCCCTGCTGCCGCAATGTCACCGGCTTCGAGTGCATCTATTAGTGCCTGCTCATTGATAATCGGTCCCCGGCTTGCATTGATAAAGATCGCATCTTTTTTCATTTTTTGAAAGTGTTCCCTCTGAAACATGCCCCTTGTATCATCGTTCAGCGGAGCCAGGCAAACGACGAAATCCGCTTCCTCTAAAAGCTCGTCCAAGCTGCGGTACTGGGCACCCAGCATTTCTTCTGCTACTTCATGGCGGCTACGGTTATGATATAAAATATCCATATCAAAGCCGGCTGCTCTTTTGGCTACAGCGGTTCCGATCTTACCCATTCCAACAATGCCGATTTTTTTATGATGCACATCCGTTCCAACCAGCATCATCGGCGCCCAGCTTGTCCATTTTCCTTCTTTCACAAACTCAGACGCTTCTGTTACCCGGCGTGCTGTTGCTAAAAGAAGCGCGAAGGTCAAATCTGCCGTTGTATCCGTTAATACATCCGGCGTGTTGCAAATGGCAACACCATGGCGGCTGGCCGCATCCAAATCAATATTATCAAAGCCAACGGCCATATTTGCGACCACTTTTAATCGTTCAGCCTGTGAAAGCAATTCCTCATCCACTGCATCTGAAATTACGGTTAACAATGCATGAGCAGAGGCTGCTTTTTCGAGCAGAATTTCCCGCGGCACAGCTCTGTCCTCCTCTGTCCATGTTTCCACCTGGTAAGAAGCAGACAATCTCGCTGTTATTTCATCCGGCACTTTTCTCGTTACGTACACATACGGCTTCACACAGCGTCCCCCATTTCCGATTATTCTGTCTTATTGTATCATTTTCAACTTGAGTATGTCACAATGAAAACGGGTATAGGAACAGCAGTAATACATATAATGATAAAAAAGGTGTGTGGAAGATGAGTATTGAAAAGAAACGCGTCATGAGCATGTCTGAACAAACGGCCCGCCGCTGGATTGCCGAGCGCGGCGTTAAAGTGGATGATATTGCGGAGCTTGTTTTATATTTACAAAAGCCTTACCATCCTAATTTGAAGCTGGAAGAAGCAGCAGAGCATGTAGAAGCTGTACTGCGTAAGCGTGAAGTACAAAACGCGATTCTGACCGGCATTCAGCTTGATATGCTGGCGGAGAAAAACCAGCTGGCGGAACCGCTTCAATCCATTATTAAAACGGATGAAGGACTGTATGGCCTGGATGAAACAATTGCCACTGCCATTATTAATGTTTATGGAACAATTGGCTTAACAAGCTATGGCTATATTGATAAGCAAAAGCCAGGTATTCTGGAGTTTTTAAATGATAAATCAACCGGACAGGTACACACATTTTTAGATGATATTGTCGGCGCCCTTGCCGCTGCTGCGGCGAGCCGTCTTGCCCACCGTGCTGCCCATACCGAATAAGCCGCCTTTTACAGGCGGCTTTTTTATTTCTTTTTCAATGGCTGAACAGCCGGCCCTTCCAGCACTTTGCCGTCATAAGAAAATCTAGAGCCATGACATGGACAGTCCCATGAGCGTTCGGCATCATTCCAGGCTGTTTCACATCCCATATGCGTACACGTGATATCGACAAAATGGCACTTGCCCTGTTCATCCTTGTACGCTCCGGTTTTTTCGCCGTCTACGGTTACGATGCCTCCTTCGCCAGGCTGTAGAGAGTCGGCCGTTTTGTCTGCTCCTTTTAACTTTCCGCTGATCAGTTCTTTTGCAACGGCTGCGTTTTGAGAAATAAATGTTTTAATATCGGTCGGCTTCCCTTTGGCACGCTTCGGATCGTAAACATCAGCGTACCGGCTGCTGCCCTGTACAATCAAATCGGTTAGCAGCGCGGCGGCCACTGTTCCGCTCGTCATTCCCCACTTGGCGTATCCGGTTGCCAAATAAATTTTTTCACGTATCTGCCCGATATAAGGAACTTGATCCAGTGTGATTAAGTCTTGTGCGGACCAACGATAAAGGACTTCTTCAGCTCCAAAATGCTTTTTGGCAAACGCAGCCAGCTCTTCGTAATGATGAGTCGTCTCCTGTTTGCTGCGCCCGGCTGGATGATTTTCCCCGCCAATAATAAGCAACTGCTCTCCATTTTCCATTCGCGTATACCGGACAGAGCGCGATGGCTGATCCTGGCTGATATACATGCCGCTCTGGAGCGTGTGATCCCCTTTTACCCCAATAGCATAGGACCGTTCCGGATGCAGCTTGGCAAAATAAGCACCGTCAAAGTCATTAAACGGATAATGCGAAGCCACAACGACATGATCCCCGGTAATGAAATGTCCGTCTGTTGTTTTAACCATCCGTCCATCCATGGACTCTGCCCGTGTATCTTCAAAAATGTGAACCTGCCCCGCCATATCCCTCACAAGCGCTTCTAAAAACTTCACAGGATGAAATTGTGCCTGCTCTCTCATGACGAGCGCTTCTTCCACATGAAAAGGCAGATTCATCCCTGCAGAGGCGCCGGCCAAGCCTCCATTTATGCCGATCTTCTGGTAAGCGGCTGCTTCTTTTTCAAGCGCCGGAAACATTTCATCGGTTGTAATATACGTGTAAGCATCTTGTTTTGAAAACTCACACTCAATATCCAGCTCTTTGACCGTCTTCTCTATAAAAGCGATTACTTCCTCGTTTGCTTCGTAATAAAGTCTCGCTTTTTCTTCTCCGAAGGTACGAATCAGCTTATCATAAATAAGACTGTGCTGAGCGGTGATTTTCGCGGTTGTAAACCCGGTTGTCCCGTCCGTTAATTTTCCTGCCTCAATCAGAACTACTTTCTTTCCTTCTTTAGCCAGCTTCCATGCCGTTAAAATGCCGGTAATCCCACCACCGACAATGACAACCTCTGCTGTTAAATCGGTTTGCAGCGGAGTAAATGACCGTGGTGCTTCATGGTCTTTCCAATAAGATATGGTTTTTTTTGGAATGTTCATAAGAGCCTCCCTAAAAATAGTCATATGGACTCCGTACCCTTATGTGCTCATTTTTACCCCAAAAAAAAGAAACAGCAATGTGCTGTTTCTTACAATTCCCACTCATTTAAATTTTTTCGTGTGTAAGTCGGCTGGATGTCATACCGCTCCAAAAACTCCGGCTGCGTTACACCTGTATGCACAAGCAGTGTATCAATTCCAATGTTAATGCCGGCCAGGATATCTGTATCATAATAATCCCCGATCATAATCGTTTCTTCTTTTGACGTGCCAATAACTTCCATAGCCTGTTCCATAATAATCGGCTCCGGCTTTCCGATAAAGACCGGCTCTGTTTCAGTTGAAACAGACACCACCGATGTCAGCGAGCCGTTTCCAGGCAGAAAGCCACGTTCTGATGGAATAGCAATATCGCCGTTTGTCGAAATAAAGCGGGCGCCGTTACGCACAGCCAAGCAGGCACCTGCCAGCTTTTCATATGTAATACCGCGGTCAATTCCTGTAACGACGTAATCAGGGTGTTCATGCGTCACAACTTCAAGGCCTTGCTCTGCAAGCGCCTGCAGGATTCCATCTTCTCCGATCACATACACCGTTGCTCCCGGTTTTTCATCATGGATAAATTGCGCCGTTGCACGCGAAGTGGTAAATACATTTTCCGGCCGTGTATGAATACCCATTTTCACTAATTTGTCCGCCACCTGTTCCGGCGTACGGGATGAGTTGTTCGTCACAAACAAATAAGGAAGGCCCGCAGCATTCAGGCGGTCAACAAACTCTGCTGCTCCCGGAATAATTTGTGTGCCGGCGTACATTGTGCCGTCTAAATCGATTAAATAGCCTTTATAACGCGTCATTTCTTTTCTCCTTCTTCCGGTAAAAATGCAGAAACAGGTCCAAGCTCATGTTCCAAATAAGCACGGACGCGGTTTGGAAAATCGGCTAATTCTTTTTTATTGGCGATAAATACCGCCGCCAGTTCATCATGCGAAATAGAGATATATTCGCGGACAAGCATTTTCCGAAGAGCGATTACATCTTTTAAAGGAGCAGATTGTTCTGGCAGAATCACGTTTTCATCGTCCAGAATATCAATAATGTCATCGTAACTTCCTGGATCACGCATAATAAAGCCGTCGATCATTGCATTGCCAACGTCAATGATCGATTCTACAACCGTTTGGGCGATTCTTTCAAGTGCCGCCCTTTCAATGACTGTTCCCCAGGTTGGCTGAGAATGGAACAAATCGAGCTGCTGCTCCATAAAGCGAAGTGTTGCTTCTATTTTCTTGCGGTCAATAAAATACACAGGCCATCCATCCTTTCCGCTTCTATTGTATCATGTGATACAATGGTTGAAAATGTAGAGCGGAGGACAGCACATGAGTGAACGTTTTTTTCTTTATGACGAAAAAGATACAACGGTAACGCGATTTGTCAGCTTTGCCGGCGAACACAGCCGATACGACCTGGCCCTTCTGCAGACGGACCGCTATTACGGCAAATCGGTTGTTTTAAACCTGCAGGGAAATACATATGCCATTATCGGCCGCGATGACCTGGAAGAGCCGGGCTATATTGAATATGCGTTTAATATGGGTGAAGAAGAAGCGGCGGAGTTAAAAGAATTTTTATATGAAGTGATTTAACGCTTAAAACAACATGGCGCGATTCATATTGAATCGCGCCATACAAATAGGCAAACACGCCGTCTGTTATTTTCCTTGAGACTCGGCTGGTTTTTTCGGTGCTGCCGCAACGGGCAGCTTTTTTAAAATAAAATAGCCGCATCCGAAGTTGCAGTATTCCAGCAAATAATCACGTATTGTCGAAAACTTGTTGTCGTAGGACGCTTTTTTGTTGTCATCTTCGAAAAACCCTTTAAGCCGAAGCTGTCCATATCCCCAGTCGCCGACAATGTAATCATACTTCGCCAAAATATCGCTGTAGCGGGCCCGGAAGGCTTCTTCATTAAATCCTTCTGTCCGTTCCTCGACAATTTCATAGTTTTCATTTTGAATCGTAATCATTTATTGGGCCGCCTGTGCTTCGCCCTCGGCGTGTTTCGCTTTTGCCGCAGCATTAACCTGCTCATCCGCATGGTAGGAAGAACGAACCATTGGACCCGCTTCGCAGTGGCTGAACCCTTTTGACATGGCGATTTCACGCAGCTCGGCGAATTCGTCTGGATGGTAATATTTTTGTACCTTTAAGTGTTTTTTCGATGGCTGCAAGTATTGCCCAATCGTCATAATATCTACGTTGTTCGCACGAAGGTCGTCCATCACTTCAATAATCTCTTCTTTTGTTTCCCCGAGACCAACCATTAAGCTTGATTTTGTCGGGATATCCGGTTGCATTTCTTTCGCGCGGCGTAAAAACTCAAGCGAGCGGTCATACTTTGCACGCGCACGAACACGCGGCGTTAAGCGGCGGACCGTTTCGATGTTATGATTTAAAATATCGGGCTTGGCATCCATCAGCATTTGTAAGTTCTCTTCAATCCCGCCCATATCAGAAGGAAGCACTTCAATCGATGTGAATGGATTTTTCCGGCGAATGGCCCGAACCGTTTCAGCAAATACATAAGCACCGCCGTCTTTTAAATCATCACGCGCAACAGCTGTAACAACGACGTGTTTTAAATTCATTTGTACAACCGAATCCGCTACGCGTTCCGGCTCCTGCAGGTCAAGCTCTGTCGGAAGACCCGTTTTTACAGCACAGAAACGACAGGCACGTGTGCAGACGCTGCCAAGAATCATAAATGTTGCTGTACGGCGGACAGCCCAGCACTCATGAATGTTTGGACACTTGGCTTCTTCACAAACCGTATGAAGCTGCTTTTCGCGCATCATTTTCTTTAATCCTGTGTAATTCTCGTTTGTATTCAGCTTTATTTTCAACCATTCTGGTTTACGCAAGTATTCCTCTTTCGTACTCATTTTTCCATCTCCAATCGGCTTACACTATACCGCTACTTTATCATAATTATCAAGTGCCCGCAAAAGGTGATTTCTTCAAAGAAGGAGAAAATACGGCCGGCTGTTAAAATAGAAATAAACGAAAAAGCTGCATCCCTTATGTTAACAGGGATGCAGCTTTTTCTTTATATAAAGAAATCGATACTGTCAGAAGAAACCTTATTTATCTTATACTCTTTTGTCATTATACATCGCTCATTTAAAGAAAATGTGTCGGACCGCAGCCCAAGCCGTAATGTTTCAAGCGGGATCGCATCAGAAAATGGAATATTAGCAAGGTTCACGTTCGGACCGGCTATTTGGATAAAAGCGGTCTGCAATTTTTTTGAGGGTGCTTCAAAAATCATTTTTTGCAGATCCATTCCCGTTTCTAGTATTTTATCCACGATTTCCATGCGCATTTCCCCATTACTCCGGCAAATTCCGCTTGTGCCGCTTTCACGCGCTTCGGTGATCACTTTGGTTGAGCCGGCTTCAATATCTTCAAGAATCCATTCGACCCATTGAGATGCGTTTTGATGCAGAGATTTGTCACTGTCTTTGGCTCCTACTTCACTAAACACAGTAAAATCCTTAGCAAACTCCTTTATATAAGCTGTTTTTTCCCTGTTGGTCATGTCAATTGTGCCGTTTGAGATTTCGATGTACTGGCATCCATGCTTTTGAATAAATTTCTCAAAATCACTCAATTTCTTTTGGCTGACAAACTTCTCAAATAACGTGCCCCCAAAAAAGAAGTTCACTTTATTTTCCTGCAGGCAGGCAATTTTCTCTTCCAGGTGCTTCGTGACAACCGCTGTTCCCCAGCCAAATTTCACAAAATCAATGTATGCTTCTGAACTATTGATCGTGTCTTGAAAAAGCTGCAATGGAACCCCGTTATCGATCAGAACGGTGAGCCCATTTCCTCTTGGTTTACTGCTTCTTTTCGGCAGGTTCAGCCCTGTGTCCCTCATATATTCACCCTCACAATTCTTGGTAAATTATTTTTCTGGTTTACTTCCATCACAAAACCAGTGTCCAGCTCTTTCACACACAGGGCAATATCGGCACTTTTAAATTCCGGCCGGTTATCGTCAAAAAACTTTTGTGCCGGCTCTGCTTCTCTAATTCTCGAAACTGTTTCAAACGCAGAGCAGCCTTCCTCTCCTTCAATAATAGCTTTCATGTATTCGGCACAGGCAAGATCCTCATCGCCAATCGGATGAGAAGCGATTATATTAATGTCCGCGTTTTTCCCGACAAGCTGGCGAATGTATTGAGCGGTTGTTTTCGCATTGGAAAAGCCCGTTACAAATACATGGCTGGCGTTTAATGCATGTAACGCTGCTCTTACTCCATTGGTCGTTTTTTGAACGAGAATTTTCCCCTCCACGTTCGCTTCAAGAAGGCTGGCTGGAGAGTTATCAAGATCAAATCCAGGGATGTAGAGCCCCTTCTCTTCACCAGCCAGCATGTATGTGGGATTTTTTTCTTTTGTTTGAAGTGCAGAATTGATTGTTTCTGCCAGTAAAATTTCCTCTGCCCCTTTTATAAACGCGTAGTGGGCAAAAGTGAACGCACGAATGACGTCAATCACAACATTCACATCGGCACAGCTCAGTTGGTGAGAGTGGCCTTGATAAATTCGGACTGCCATTATCTGCTCCTCTCCTTTTAACGTTTTCCCTGCCTGCTGACAAACCGCTTACGTTAGTATTCATTTGTCTCTCACCTTATCAGCATATAGCTAATTTATTCGTCTATTTTTCAGATGGTTCTTGATTTTTTGCTCCTTTGGGCATATGCTCAGCCTGCTTTTTCCTTTCGAACTCTTTTTTTAAATGCTGAATAAACTGCTTTTAGGAATTCACCTATTTATTGGTTTTGTTTGAGGAAGGAGTGCAGCCAGCTGCAGGCACAGCTGCTTGTTTAGGAATGACCCGTACAAGATGCCAGTCCAGTGAGAAAATAGAAGGCGGGCGTTACCCGAATGGATAGGAGCGGAACAGGAAAATGATTACCTTATTGGCTTTTCTGGCAGCCCTTTTCTTTGCACTCAATATCGGTGCAAGCGGAGCCGCTGCCTCCATGGGCATTGCCTATGGTTCTGGAGCGTTAAAAAACAGGCGGATGGCATTGGTTATTTGCGGAATCGGCGTGCTGCTCGGAGCGGCTTTAGGCGGCGGCGAAGTAGCTAAAACCCTTGGTTCAGGGATTATTCCACAAGAATTGATCAGCATTCACATTTCCTTGATCATTCTTTGCTCGGCCGCTATTTCACTTTTTATCGCCAATATTTCTGGGATCCCGCTTTCCACAAGTGAAGTGACGGTAGGAGCGATTGTTGGCGTTGGGATGGCGTATAAACAAGTATTTATCAGTACGTTGTTGACGATTATGATGTATTGGATTCTTATTCCAATTGCGGCCTTTTTTTTCGCCTGGCTTTTAAATAAAGGGGTAAAACAAGCAGAAGCCCGGCTGTTGTTTTTAAAAAAGCCGAAATGGATCAAAATTTTGTCCGTATTAGTGATCTGCACAGGATTTTTGGAAGCTTTTTCAGCTGGTATGAACAATGTCGCCAACTCGATCGGTCCGCTCGCTGCTTCCGGGCTGATCTCTATCCAAAACGGGATTGTGATCGGCGGACTATTTACCGCAGCGGGCGCACTGCTGCTCGGTTCAAAAGTGATCGAAACAAATGGGAAAAAGCTGACCGACCTGAGTCTGCTTCAAGGAAGTGCGGTTTCAGGTCTCGGCGGGACACTCGTGATTATTGCTTCTCTATTCGGCATTCCTGTTCCACAAACCCAGGTGACCACATGCAGTATTCTGGGTATAGGCTTTTCGGAAGAAGGCGCAAAAATATTTCAAAAAGGCATTATCAGCAGACTCTTGAAGGTATGGCTCGTGTCTCCGCTTTTTTCTCTGGTTATTTCCTACAACCTCGTTAAGCTATTTTTGGATTTTGATCTTTATGCCGTCATCGTGGGTGCTTCTGTTTTTGCAGCTACGGTTGGCTCAATCAGCTTAATTAAGCCGATCGGCCTTGCAAAGCCTGCTTTTCTAAAAGAAGGAAACAAAGTTAAATAAGCCGGATCGTTCAAAAATAAAGAAAGGACCGGAACACATATAGATCGTCCGGTCCTGCCAAGACAGGAAAAGTCTTCAGTTTTCGATTTCCTTTACCTGAATAAATTTCATGACAACAAATAGCATAATCAGCCCTAGTACACCTGCTGTAATATACCCTGCATTTAAAAATTTTGCCATCACGATAGACATTAAAGGCGGTCCTGCTGCTACCCCGGCAAACCGGGCTGCACTGTAAAAAGAGGTAATGGTGCCTCTTTCTTCTTTTTTGATGTTTTCTGTAATAATGGCGTCCAATACAGGCATAACAGCTCCAATCGCCATTCCCAGGATGCTGGTTACCACTAAAAGAAGGATCAACTGCTTGCTGACAAAGCCAACAAACACCACACTAATAGACGTAACAATCAAACAAACAATAAGGATTTTCCTCATAGTTGGCAAATTCCCTTTGATTTTGCGCCCAACTGTAAACGCTACAATACAAAGCAGGAAAAGCGGAATCGCTAATATAAAACCTTTTTTTATGTCAAAAATTTGATGTACTTTCTCCAAAATGTCCGATAGGTAAAATAACACACTGAATAATACCAAAAACACATAAAATCCTAAAAGAAAAACGGTAAAAAGCCATTTCCCTTCTTTTTTAAGGGTCTTTTTCGTATTACTCACAAATTCCTTGAATTTTTTCGGCTTTTCCTGCTTTCCTTTTGGCACTTTCACAAAGAAAAAAATTAATGCGATCGAGATTAAACTAAAAGCAGAAATCGCAAAGAAGGGTAAAAACCACAAAAAGGCGGCCAGTATAGATCCGAGGATAGGACTTAACACTTTTCCAAATGTATTCGATGTTTCAATGGTCCCTAAACAGGCACTTGTTTTTTCCGCATTGTCCTTGTAAAGATCTCCCACCAGCGGCAGGATAATAGGCATCGCTCCCGCTGAACCAATCCCCTGCAGAATCCGGCCTATAATAATCCAGGTGTAGGGATCCGCCATTTTCCAAGAGGCAAATCCGGCAATAAGTCCTCCGATCAGGGCAAGAACCAAGCTGGGCAAAATAACTTTTTTTCGTCCAATTCGGTCCGATAAATATCCCGCCAGCGGAATTAAAAAAACAGCAGCAACCGAATAACTTGTAATAATCATACTGGATTGAAAAGAGGAAATACCTACCTTTTTTTCCAGTATTGGCAAAACAGGAATCAGCATAGAATTCCCTAATGTCATGACGAGCGGAATGGAAGCCATACTTACAACACACCATATACTTACTTTCTCAGCCTGTTTCCCCACATGCACACCCCGTTTAATGTTTTTGTGACAGCTCATTAAATGTATGGTCTCCTTGCGTATTCTTTTTATACAGTGCCGCATACACTTTAAAAAGGAGGACGAGCACGCCATTTTATACGTAATTGGGGATGATTTTTTCTGAAAACCAACAATAAAAGTTATGCTCCATTGACCTTCCGCGCTTTAGTCAGAAAGTATTTTTTAGTCAGTGTGGGAGCGGTTATGCAGGGCTTCGCTATGGGCGTATTTTTATTCCCTAACTTTATTCCTTCCGGCGGCGGTGCCGGGCTGACTGTACTGCTGAATTACTGGCTGGATATCCCAATAAGCATTGCGCTGTGGCTTGTTAATTCTTCCATGCTTTTATTCGCTGTTCACTATTTAGGGGGCATGAGTGCTTTAGGTACACTGCTCGGCATTACGATTACCTCTATTTCGGTCAACATTTTTAACGTATACCTAGAATCACCATTTTCAAATGTATGGATTGATTTGTTTTTTGGTTCCCTCTTTTTTGGTACAGGCGTATCCATTTTATTAAGGCAGGGAGTATCAAACGGAGGCGTTGGCGTCATCGCTTTAATTATTGCCAAGTACAGGCGTGTGAATCCCAGTAAACCGCTTTTTTGGATTAATGGTTTTATTTTCTTGATCACAGCTTATGCCATCGCTTGGGAAATTGTCGCCCAAGCCCTTATTTGTCAATGGATGTCTACAAGAACCATTGGCTGGCTGTATACCGTTCCCCGTCCCAAAAATATCCTGACTTTTGATTTTATCTGGCGTAAAAAATAAATCATTCTTCATAAAAATAGGAATGGCTCGCTGTTTACTGTCAATAATATAAAAAGCCGGATTACTTTATCGGTAATCCGGCTTTGATTTTGCAAAGTATTCAGCAGAGCAGCGTTTAAATTCGCTTTTTTGCTATTATGAATGTTTGTTTTCTTTTGCTTTTTTTACTGCGTGACCAATGCTGGCACCAAGGCCGCCCCAAATGATCACAACCCCAATGACCATCATCACAATTGCACTCGTATCCATTATAGCCCCTCCTTGCTGTTCCGGCTTAAAGGCTTAATAAACATAAAGACTACACCAATGATAATGGCAAGTGCTGCCGTACCCCAGCCGTAAGTAATCAGGAATGAAAGTGGATAATCCTCATATGGAGTAGACAAGTCTTGACGAATGTTGTCAAACATCATATAAGCCAGCACGATAGGCGTTAAAATCATTAAGCAGAATTTCCACCATGCACCCAGCTTTATGTCAGAAACGGCATCCGCATGCTGTTTCAACGAGTCCAATTCTTTAAATACCCAAGCAACAAGAATAACTTCAACGAACCCAGCGAAAACAATTCCATACAAGTTAATAAAATGATCTACCGTGTCTAAGAAGAAAAGACCGCCTTTTGTTGCGTATAAAAGTGAAATTAACGCTGAAAGGCCTCCCCCTACTGCCACAGATACTGTTCGGGAAATATTAAATTTCTCCTGCAGTCCTGCCACAAACGTTTCAATAATGGAGATAAGCGATGTTAACCCTGCAAGCGTAAGCGAGATAAAAAATAAGAATCCAAAAAATCCACTTGCTACTGGAAACTCATTAATAATTTGCGGGAAAACGGCAAAAGCTAAAATGATTCCGCTTGATACAACTTCTTCTACCGCTACACCCTGTTGTTGCGCCATAAACCCAAGAGCGGCAAAAACACCAAAGCCAGCAAGCAGTTCAAATGAGGAATTTGCAAAAGCTGTAATAAAAGCATTATTCGTAATATCTGCTTTTTTCGGCAGATAGCTGGAGTAAGTAATCATGATAGCAAACCCGACTGATAAACTAAAGAAAATTTGGCCGTAAGCTGCAATCCATACTTTACCATCCAAAATTTTAGACCAATCTGGCTGGAAAAAGGCATTTAAACCTTCAACAGCTCCCGGCAAAGTCAATGCGCGTACTACAACAATAAAGAATAAAATAACAAGAAGCGGAAGCATAAATTTCGTAGCTGCTTCAATTCCTTTTTTAACACCTGAAAACATAATGCCCAATGTTACAATCCACACAAGCAATAGCGGAAGAAGAACACCGCCTGCAAACCCGCCAAGCTGGCCTGGTTCACCTACTTGTAAATACTCCCCCAGCAAAAAGTCCTGCGGAGCGTTACCCCATGATTTAGTAAATGAGAAAAACGAGTATGATGTAGCCCATGCAATAATAACAGAATAATACGTTGCAATGAAAAAAGAGATTGCCAGCTGCCACCAGCCAAGCCACTCTGACTTTCTATTAATTCTTGTCATTGTCAGCGGTGCAGAACCGCGATACTTGTGACCCATTGTAAATTCCATAATAAGCAGTGGGATTCCGGCTGTTAATAGAGCGAACAAATAGGGAAGGAAAAAAGCACCTCCGCCATTTTCATATGCTACTGCGGGGAAACGCCAAATGTTTCCGAGTCCGACTGCCGAGCCAACCGCTGCCATAATGAATCCAGCGCGTGACCCCCATTGTGGACGATTTTGTTCCATATATATGGACCTCCTTGAATGTTCAAAATTTTGTATTTTCAGATAATTTCTGAAGACCATCTTTATTATAATCTTCTTTAAAATATTCGTAAATATCTTTTTTATTATTTTTTTAGAATAATTCAGTTAATTTACTGTGAATCCGCTTACCTAACAAAAAAGACCTGCATATTTTCCATATACAGGTCTTTCTTCTAAAAAATTTTACTTTGTTCTTTTTAAAATAAAAGCAAACATAACTAGTAAAAGAATCGTCACGGCAAGCCCAAGAAAAATATTTTCCGTAAAACCGAGCACAAGATAACCTGCTGCCGCCGCTAAAGCAGATACGAGCGCATAAGGAATTTGTGTCATCACGTGATCTATGTGATTGCTCCCTGCCCCGGTTGATGAGAGAATCGTTGTATCTGAAATCGGCGAGCAGTGGTCTCCGAATACAGCACCCGCTAAGACGGCTGCCAAAGCCGGCAATAAAAGCGAAATATCTGTTGCTGCTGCGATTTCACCGGCAATCGGAAGAAGAATCCCAAACGATCCCCAGCTTGTTCCAGTTGCAAAAGCCATAATACCGGCTGTGACAAACAAAATTATCGGCAAAAAGCCAATGTTCAAGTCAGATTTTTCTACAAGGCCGGCTAAATACGTGCCTGTTCCAAGCTCACCAATCAGCGCTACGATCGTCCACGCTAAAAATAAAATATACACTGCGGGAAGCATGGATTTAATGCCTTCGACTATCCCTTTTCCTAATACAGCACCGGCTCCCTCAGGGAACACAGCGGCCTGTCGTGCAAAAACCACCAATGCTGTAATAAGCCCAATGACTCCGCCAATAAACAATGATTTTGCTACATCTGTGTTTTCAAAAATAGCAAAAATGTCTGCGCCTTCTCCTGCCGCTTTGAAGCCCGTAAAAAGCATAGCTGCGACCGTACCGATAATCAATGCTACAATCGGCCAGACAAGTCCACCGATCGTACCGCGGTCACTCACCGGCAAATCTTCTTTTAGCTCACCAGGAATTTCACGGCCGCTGAATACCACTTCTCCTGTTTGAACAGCATGATTTTCATGCTTTTTCATTGGACCAAAATCCCGGTTTAATACCGCTACAAGAAAGACCATTCCAAGTGCCGCCCAAACGTAATAATTCATAGGAATCATTTGCATAAACGCCGAGAAAGCTGTGAGGTCCGTTACTTGATGAGCAGTTAAAATGGTGCCGATCAATCCTATAATGTAAGCACCCCAGCTTGAGACCGGCGCTACTACACAAACTGGAGCAGACGTCGAGTCAATGATATAAGCAAGCTTGGCGCGTGAAATACGATGGCGGTCGGTAATAGGCCGTGATACCTGGCCTACCGCCAGTGCATTAAAGTAATCATCGATAAAAATCAAAACACCAAGTAAAGCGGCCATTATTTGAGCACCGGTGCGTGACTTAACGCGCGTAACAGCCCATTCTCCAAAAGCACGGCTGCCGCCGGAAATGGTAATAAACGCTGTAACGATACCTAAAATAAGCAAAAATAAAATAATATATAAATTCCATTCACTCCATTCAAATGCCCCACCTGTTCTTGTGTACACATTACCAGATAGTGCTCCCCAAGCGATTGAGAATGTTTTCCCAATTTTAAAATCAGCAAGCAAAAAAGCTGCTGCCAGAATCCCAACCCCAAGCGATAAAAGCACACGGCGTGTTAAGACCACCATTACAATGGCCAGGATCGGCGGTAAAAGTGAAAAATTGTGTTTTCCAAAAGTATTTCTCCTCCATTTTGTGCAATAAAAAAAAGCAATGGCTTATTGGCTGCATTGCCTTTATAGTTTATTTCGTTAACATCGTATCAAAAAACACAAACCTTTTCTATGCTTTTTTATTTTGACGGTACATTGATGGCATCTGGATTATAGTAGTTTGGCACCGTTCCATGAACAAGCCCCATCGCTACAGGAAGTGTTTGTTTGACGACGGTTGTATCCACCGCAAATGGAACGATAACTTCTACGCTGACTTCAAGTTCAATATATACTTCTACATAAGCAGAGTTAATACCGAACGGCTCCACTTTTGTTTTGACATTCGATGTAACGTCCCCGATGGCATGAAAGCGAATCGGAATACGCGGTCCAAGATTGCCAAGAATAGCGTTATTTGTAATTTGTCCGAGCGGGATCGTGTAAGCAATCCCCTGCGCTCGTGCTGTTTCTTCCGTATCAATCTCGACACCTGAGATCTCTTCAAGTTCCGTTAAATTACCCGCTTCCGCTTTGTCCAGGTTTTCTTCGGCAAGATCAGTCACTTCGGCAAGCACCCTGTTGATCACTTCCGCGTTAAATGTCGTCGATCCTCCATCGCCTTTTTCAGTCGTCATGATATCTTTTATATTAAGATTTTCGGTAATTTCCTCACTGATCGCTTTTTGCAGAACCATTGAAGCAATTTTGTTCGTCTGCGCCTCAGCGAAGTTTAAAATGACTGGCTGAATATTCCGGTTGATCAGCCAAAGAACAAAAATAATGCCAGCTATAAAAAAAATAACAACAGTTAAAAAGCGGCGGCGGCCTGATGATGAAGCACGGCTTTTCCATTTTCTGCGCCTGCGCATAAAAAAACCTCCTTTTCCGCATTGTATGCGGGAAAGAAGGCTTATAGTTGCAGAAGCTTCCATTCCATAATATCGCGTAAAAATTCGGGCATGAAATACCGTTTGGATGAAGCACGATGCAGTTCAACAAAGTAATGGCCATACGTAAACATATCAAGAGTGGCAACCTTGTACGTCCGCTTTATGTCGATCGGCTCACCGTTAACGAAAATATTCGGCTTATCGATCTCGATCCGGTCATACACAAATCGGCCCATGACACTTCCGCGAAAACCGAGCCCTTTAATTTGCAGATGAGGCCATTTTTCGTCACATGTCTGCCGGATGACTTCTGCCAGCTCCGCCCCTGTCAATTCGATTAAACAAGGGTTTATAGGATGAGGCAGCAGTTTATGCAGGTCGTATTTTGTGATATCCCCTGCCGGCAAATTCCCCAATACGACGCCTGCATTTAAAAAAGAGCAGTCAGCTCTGCACCACTCTGTAAGTGCTTCGGTCAGCATTTGAGGCAGCGGAGACGGCTTAAACCAATCACTCCAAAGCTCTTTTTGGAGCCGTACAACCGGCACAGACAGGGCTTGTTCCCCTTTCTCTTCAAAGAGCGCCTGCTGCTTCTTTTCGTCTGGCGGAGGCGTAAGCAACCGGTTTGTTTCATATACACGGGCTCGTTTCTCAGCTATGCGGCCGGCTTTATCGATATCCACTTCTACGTGGCCGGTAAAATAGCCATATTTGCCGGCTGCCGCCATCAATGTTCCATTTACTTCTTTTCCTTCATGAAACGTATGATGGGTATGCCCGCCTAGAATAATATCCGCCTCTGTTTCTTCCGCCAGCTTTTCATCATCATACATCCCAAGATGAGAAAGCACGATTACAATATCTGCTCTCTTTTTCAGCATCGCAATTTGCTTTTTCAGCTCATCAATAGGAAGAGTGACGCACCAGTCCAGAAGCTCATAAAAAGCGGTGTACTGTGCAGTCGCAGACGTAACGGCAATCGTGGTGCCGCCTGCTTGAAAAAAAGTATGCGGTACAACCCAGTCCGGCCGCCTCTCTCCGTTTTTTTCAAACAAGTTGGCGCAAACAACCGGAAAGCGAGCTTGCTCGTACAGAGCGTTCAACGCTTCTCTTGGCATCGTAATTCCTTCATTGTTACCGATCGCAGCCGCATCAAACCGAGATGAATTCAGCAGCTCAATGTTGAAGGCGCCGAGCGTTCCTTCTGTTAACGGATGGGCCCGGTCCACATGATCACCAATATCAAAAGCGAAAACGAACTCTCCGGCCGATTCGTGCAGTTCCCGCTTTTCCTTTAAAAAGCGGGCAATTCTCGGCCAATTTTCAAAATGGCTGTGTAAATCATTTGTATGGTAAATATGTATCGTTTTTTCCATGTTCATTCCACCTTTAATAAATGCCCTGCCAAATCAAGCGGGCACCAACCAAAATTAAAACGAGACGAAGCATTATCACAACGGTTTTTGACGCCAGGCGGGCATTCAGCCAGGCCCCAATTTGTGCCCCGAACCAGGCTCCGGGCACGAGCGCTGCTGCATAAAGCCAGTTTACGTTTCCAAGAAATACGTGTGTCACACTCGATACGCCTGCTGATAAAAAAATAAGCAGCATCGATGTAGCAACGGCTACATGCGGGGGAACCGCAAACAGCATAATCATGGCGGGCACCATTAGTGAGCCGCCGCCGATGCCGAATAAACCGCCTAAAAAGCCGACCACAAATGAAGCGATCGTTCCGGTAATCGGCTCAATGGAATATGTATGAGTTCCTTCGTTATCGGTAAATGTCCGGGTGAGGCCGCGCGAGGCAAACAGCGGTTTTGCCCGATTTTTCAACATAAGTACAAATGACATAAACACCATGAACAAGCCAAAAAACAAGCTGAACTGCTCCATGTTCAGCCCTTTATTGGCCCAAGCCCCAAGCAGGCTTCCCGGCGCGCTGCCAATAAATAAAAGAAAGCCCAATTTATAATCCACTTTTCTCTGTTTCATGTAAGCAAGGGTTGAAGACAAGCCGGTAATAATTAAGATAACCGACGACGTACCCACTGCTATTTGTGGGGAAACGGGGTTGAGCAGTGCCGTTCCGCCTAAAAAAAGCAGTGCTGGCACAATGATAATCCCGCCCCCAAGTCCGACGAGGGCGCCGATTGCTGCTGCGAGCAGGCCGATGCCGAGTAAAAGAATCCATTCCATTCTACATTCTAGCCTCCTAAAACAAATCGAGCTGGCGCGAAGCTAAATTGTCATATTGAATATCAGCTAAATGTAAGAATTGCTTCGCATTATCCGCCGCATCACCGCCGGAATTATTGTTAAACAGCACGAAGACATCTTTTGACTGTTTATGGAGTTCATTCGTAAAATCCACCCACTGCCGTAATTCATGCTCATTGTAGCGATACAGATAGCGCACCTTGCGCCAATTTTTCTGACCGTTTTTCCGCCAGCCTGCCCGGTTGCGTCCATGCAGGCGGACCAGCGTTTTTTCTTTGTTCGTTGCTTGAAGCACAATAGGAATTGAGCCTTCACCGGCCTGCGGCTCATCGCATACCGTATGAATCCAGTTCTCCTGTTCTAAAAAAGAAATCGTTTTATCAAAATACTTGGCTTCATACCAGGTTTGATTCCGAAATTCAATAGCAAGCGGGACATTCCCCATTTTTTCCTGGCAATACCGAATATACGTCACGTTTTCACGTGTGCAGTCGAACCAGGGTGGAAACTGAAACAACACCATGGCGAGCTTTCCTGTTTCGATCATTGGTGTGAGCGATAAGTTAAATGCGTGAAACATCTCTTCTTTCGAGTCAAACGGAATTTCGCCCCGTTCATGGCCGGTCATTCCCTGGTATGCTTTAACTACAAATCGAAAGCCGTCCGGCGTGTCTTCTGTCCATTTCCGCATGTTGCGCTCCGGCTGTACAGCATAAAAGCTGGAGTCAAGTTCAACGGTCGGAAAATGCGCTGCGTACTCGGTTAATTTATCGCGGGAAGCGACTCCTTGCGTGTAAAGTGTGTCATGATCTCCCCAGCCGGTTACCCCTGTATAAATCATCTCGTATCACCTCGTAGTAAGAGTGTAGCATAAGTAGGAATGGCTGTGAATTTCAAGCATCTCAAATACCAGCTCTTTATTTTACTTTTCTTTCTCAAAAAGAAGATGGCATTCCCCAAAGATACACTTCGTAAATCCAGCGTCTCTTTTCTTCTTCAAAAAAGCAGCTTGCAGTATGATTTCTTATTACCCTTTCTCCTTCTCATTGACTCCTCATTACTTTTTCATTATTTGTAAATACTTTCATTTTACCCTGGCAATCAAAAAAACCAAACCACACAGGTGGTCTGGTCTTGGAACAGCTGTGATACACTGTTTAACCGAATGAATTTAAGAATCGTACCAAGCCCTGGCAAGCATCGAATTCAACAACTTAAAAAATCCATCCGTACCCCAGCCTCTTTATTCATTCCTTATTAGATACTATTTTACGTCTATAAGGGGCAGCAACGATCCCCCCTTATCTTTCCATCCATGTTTCCTCTAGTTCCCGACTCTTTCGCCATTAATATAATAAGCAGGCTCGGAGAAAGGAATAAACACGACTTCTATTTCATCAGCACCTGTTGATATAATATGTCTGGTAACGGACTGGGCGAATCGATCGCGAGCTTCTTGCCCGCGTTCAAACCATTTTACTTCAATAAGCGGGAAAGCTGGAATCTCTTCCCCATCAAATACAAACGTCGAATGAGGCACTTCGAACGTAAAATTATCCGTCCCACATTCACAAATTTCTGCAAGCTCTTCTACTAATGGCTTGCTGATTCTTTTCATCTCCTCAATCGATACCCCTCGAATCACTAAGTGCGGCACTTATATTCCCTCCATTATGTATGATCATTTGTTAGCTCTCTGCTGAAAAGTTTATATCAAATCTTTCTATAATCAAAGTCTTTCCTTCTGTTCCATATTGCAGATGCGAACCAAAGTGACCGGTTAGGTAGAACTCCATTAGTCACTGCCTGTTATTTTGGTTTTATTAAGATCGCAGCTTTCTTGATGAAAAATGACTGCCCGTATAGGACCTGATAAGATTATGGTCGATAAACAAATTAGAAGGGATGATCACAATACTGTCATCCTGACAACGTTAAAAAATTCTTTTTATTGCTCAAATAAAATAGTCCCTGATTTAGTACGTGAATGGACACGACGTAAACTGAAGATGGTATCATTTCCTGAAATTATCATGATCTAACAGCTTCTCTTATTCGCGAAACAATGCAAGATTATCTCAAAAAAGCCGGCGTTGAATATAGCAAAAGCACTCATGATTTAAATATACAGACGTGGTTCTATTGCTTAAAACAGGGGAAAGCCTTAAATATACCTTAAATCGCTTGGAGCATAAGACCTTCAAGACAAGATCGAATACTTACCTTCGATACTACAAAAAAATAAAAAAGACGAACTGGATAAGTCCGCCGAACACCTTTCAGAATGAAATCCAATCGAACTTGGTACATTCTTGGTATGCGGCTGATTTATCACAGTTCGCCTTCTATTAAAAGCCTTATGAATAAGGGTTTTTCGGTATTAACCGATAGAACCTTCCATCTCAAATTTAATGAGGCGGTTCATTTCAACAGCATATTCCATTGGAAGCTCTTTTGTAAATGGCTCGATGAAGCCCATAACGATCATTTCTGTTGCTTCTTCTTCAGAAATACCACGGCTCATCAAGTAGAACAATTGCTCTTCAGACACTTTTGATACTTTCGCTTCGTGCTCAAGAGAAATATTGTCATTTAAGATTTCATTGTATGGAATCGTATCTGATGTTGATTTGTTATCCATAATAAGTGTATCGCACTCGATATTTGAGCGGGCGCCTTCTGCTTTACGGCCAAAGTGAACGATACCACGGTATGTTACTTTTCCGCCTTGTTTTGAGATCGATTTTGATACGATTGTGGATGATGTATTTGGTGCAAGGTGAATCATTTTTGCCCCTGCATCCTGATGCTGTCCTTTACCGGCAAGAGCGATCGAAAGCGTCATACCGCGCGCGCCTTCGCCTTTTAGGATAACAGCTGGATATTTCATTGTCAGTTTAGAGCCGATGTTTCCATCTACCCATTCCATTGTGGCGTTTGCTTCACAAACGGCACGCTTCGTTACCAGGTTGAATACGTTATTCGCCCAGTTTTGAATCGTTGTATAGCGGCAGTATCCTCCCGCTTCAATCGCAATTTCTACGACCGCTGAGTGAAGTGAGTTTGTTGTGTAAACAGGAGCTGTACAGCCTTCAACGTAATGTACACTTGCATCTTTATCAACGATGATTAATGTACGCTCAAACTGGCCCATATTTTCTGAGTTGATACGGAAGTACGCCTGAAGCGGCGTATCCACTTTCACGCCCGGCGGAACATAGATGAATGAGCCGCCTGACCAAACAGCCGAATTTAGTGCAGCAAATTTGTTGTCTGTCGGCGGAATGATTTTCGCCCAGTACTTGCGGAAAATGTCTTCGTTCTCTTTCAAAGCAGAATCCGTATCCTTAAAGACAATGCCAAGTTCTTCCAAATCTTCTTTCATGTTGTGGTATACAACTTCGGATTCATACTGTGCTGAAACCCCTGCAAGATATTTTTGTTCCGCTTCCGGAATTCCAAGCTTGTCAAACGTTTGCTTGATTTCGTCCGGTACTTCATCCCATGATTTCTCTGAGCGTTCAGAAGGTTTTACATAATACGTAATTTCATCAAAGTTAAGAGACGCCATATCGCCTCCCCATTGAGGCATCGGCATATTATAAAAATACTCTAATGATTTTAAACGGAAATCGAGCATCCATTGTGGTTCATCTTTCATTTTTGAGATTTCTTTTACGATTTCAGGCGTTAATCCACGTTCCGAACGGAAAATGGATACGTCGCGATCATGGAAGCCATATTTGTAATCGCCAATTTCAGGGGCTTTTTTAGCCATGCTGCATTCCTCCTGTTGTTATGGCAGGCTGACGATAAACGCTCGCTTTCAGGGGTACCTGATGTTCGCGGCGTGAACCCTCAGCCTGCTTTTTTATTTATTCGTTATTTACCGTTTATTTTTGGTCCTGGAGTCCTTTTTCCATTGCTTTCCACGATAGTGTCGCACATTTAATGCGGGCCGGGAATTTTGCCACTCCCTGCAGCGCTTCAATGTCGTCAAGGTCTACATCGTCCGGATAGTCATTACCGAGCATCATGTCAGAAAAAACTTGAGACAGCTTGATGGCATCCTCGATGTTTTTCCCCTTGATCGCCTGTGTCATCATGGAAGCAGAAGCCATGGAAATCGAGCAGCCTTCACCGTCAAATTTCGCGTCCGTGACAACCCCGTTTTCTACATTCATCGTCAAATGAATCCGGTCTCCGCACGTTGGGTTATTCATATCAACGGTCACACTGCCGTCTTCAATGGCCCCTTTGTTGCGCGGATTTTTATAATGGTCCATAATCACCTGACGGTACAACTGATCTAAATTATTAAAAGACATCTGAGAAATACTCCTTCGTTTTTAACAAACTGGCGGCAAGTCTGTCGATATCTTCTTCGGTATTATACAAGTAAAAGCTTGCACGTGCTGTGGCAGATACTTTGCACCATTTCATTAGCGTTTGTGCGCAGTGATGCCCTGCACGAACAGCGATGCCTTCCGCGTCAAGAACCGTCGCCACATCATGCGGATGAACATCATCTAAATTAAATGTTACCACACTTGCGCGGTCTTTTCCTCTTTTCGGACCGAAAACAGAAATTCCCGGAATCTCCGTTACTTTATCCATGGCGTACGCAGCAAGCTTATGCTCATGCTGCTCGATTGCATCCATGCCGATTTCTGTTAAGAAGTCGATGGCTGCGCCAAGCCCGATGGCTCCGGCAATAATCGGTGTGCCGCCTTCAAATTTCCACGGAAGTTCTTTCCATGTTGATTCGTATAAGCCGACAAAGTCAATCATTTCTCCGCCGAATTCAATTGGTTCCATTTCCTCTAAAAGTGCTTGTTTTCCATACAATACTCCAATGCCGGTTGGACCGCACATTTTATGGCCGGAAAAAGCAAGGAAATCACAGTCAAGCTGTGCGACATCAACTTTCATATGAGGAGCCGCCTGAGCTGCATCCACTACCATAACTGCTCCGTTTTCGTGAGCAATTTTCGTAATTTCTGCAATCGGGTTAATGGTACCGAGCACATTTGATACCATCATCACCGATACAATTTTTGTGTTAGGCGTGACGGTTTTTCGGACATCCTCTAAAGAAATGGTTCCGTCTTCCTGTAGAGGAATGTACTTTAAAGTAGCTCCTGTTGCTTTGGCAACCTGCTGCCACGGAATGATATTGGAGTGATGCTCCATCATCGTAATGACAATTTCGTCGCCTTCTTTTACGTTCGTACGCCCGTAGCTTTGAGCGACAAGATTCAATGCTGTCGTTGTTCCACGCAGAAAAACAATTTCCTTTGTAGAAGCCGCATTAATAAACTTGCGTACTTTTTCACGTGCGCCCTCATACAAATCCGTCGCCCGGTTGCCGAGCGTATGCACGCCGCGGTGCACATTCGAATTTGCATAACGGTAATAATGATCAAGCGCTTCAATCACTTGAACGGGCTTTTGGGAAGTGGCCGCGCTGTCAAGATAAACGAGTGGATGACCGTTCACTTCTTGATCAAGAATGGGAAAGTACTTTTTCAGTTCTTTCGCATTCATTGGCGAACTTTCCTTTCAATAACCCCTGTCAATTGCTTTTTCACATTTTCGATTGGCAGGTTGTTTACGACTGGTGCCAGGAAGCCGTGAATCACAAGGCGTTCTGCTTCTTGTTTCGTAATACCGCGGCTCATTAAGTAGTAAAGCTGAAGCGGATCAACACGGCCAACAGAAGCAGCATGCCCTGCTGTAACATCATCTTCATCAATCAAAAGGATTGGGTTCGCGTCACCGCGAGCTTTTTCACTCAACATAAGTACGCGTGATTCCTGCTCAGCGTTTGATTTTGAAGCACCATGCTCGATTTTGCCGATGCCATTAAAGATTGATTTTGCTTCATCTTTCATTACACCGTGCTTTAAGATGTAGCCTTCTGTATGCTTGCCGAAATGAACAACCTTTGTTGTAAAGTTCATTGACTGCTTGCCACGGCCGACCACTACTGTTTTTGTATCAGCAAAGGAACCATCGCCAATCAAGTTTGTCACATTTTCTGAAACGGTATTGCCATCATTCATGATACCGAGTGACCAGTCAATACGCGCATTTGGTGATGTAATACCGCGACGGTTCACGTATGTTGTCATATTTTCAGCTAATGTGTCAACGGCGCCGTATGAAACTTGTGCGTTATCGCCAGCGATCACTTCTGTCACGATATTCGCTACGCCTTGCTCTGTTTTCACTGTGGAAATGTAGTTTTCTACATATGTCACCTTACTGTTCGCATCCGCTGCCACAATAACATGGTTGAACAGCGCAGCCTGCGCATCGTCATGAATGAAAACAGCTTGAATAGGTTCTTGAATTTCAACATTTTTAGGCACGTATAAGAATACACCGCCGTTTACAAGCGCTGCATGAAGAGCGGTTAATTTATGCTCATCTGCTTTGACCACCTGCTGCATAAAGAATTTTTGGAAAACTTCGCTGTGTTCTCTTGCGGCTGTTGAAAAATCAGTAAAAATCACACCTGCTTCTTTTAATTCAGCCGATACGTTTAAAATAGACGGCGTATTGTTGCGCTGTACATAAATGTTTTGTGAAGCTGTTTCTTCACCAATAACCGCTTGTGCAGCCTGTGGCAGCTGAGTAAGCTGGGTATACGCTGCACTTTGTACGCTGTGTGCGCCAAACTCGGTAAAGTTCCATTTATCGAGTTTCGTTTTATCCGGCTTTGGAAGCGGAAGATCTGCCGCCTTGTTAAACGCATCCAGACGAAGGTTTAACAGCCATTCTGGTTCGTTGTTTGCAGCTGAAAAATCGCGGATTGCCGATTCATCAACTGACCATTTTGTTTCTGTCATGTTTGCTCCTCCTATACGATTACTGTACCGTTTCGTCTTCGATGCCAAGTTCCTGCTTGATCCAGTCATATCCTTCTGCTTCAAGGCGTTCCGCTAGTTCCGCTCCACCGGATTTCACGATTTTACCCTGCATCATAACATGAACATAATCAGGTGTAATGTAGTTCAGAAGACGCTGGTAGTGCGTAATCATAAGGCAGCCAAAATCTTCGCCGCGCATTTTATTGATTCCTTTTGAAACCACTTTTAATGCATCGATATCAAGACCGGAGTCGATTTCGTCAAGGATCGCAATTTTTGGCTGAATTGTCATTAATTGAAGAATTTCGTTGCGCTTTTTCTCACCGCCGGAGAATCCTTCGTTTAAGTAACGCTGTGCCATATCCTGGTCCATATCAAGAACGTCCATGTTTGCATCCATTTGGCGGATAAATTTCATGAGGGAAATTTCATCGCCTTCTTCACGGCGTGCGTTTACAGCTGAACGAAGAAACTCAGCGTTTGTAACACCTGTAATTTCACTTGGGTACTGCATCGCAAGGAAAAGACCTGCACGTGCGCGCTCATCTACTTCCATCTCAAGCACGTCTTCACCATCAAACGTGATCGAACCTTCTGTTACTTCATATTTAGGGTGGCCCATGATTGCAGACGAAAGAGTGGATTTACCTGTTCCGTTCGGTCCCATGATCGCATGGAACTCGCCGCCTTTAATTTCAAGGTTGACCCCTTTTAAAATTTCTTTTCCGTCGATTGAGACGTGAAGATTTTTGATTGTTAACGTTGATTGTGACATCTTTTACCCTCCGTATTCATCGGCCGAGAAAACCGATTGTGTCTATTCTCAATTTATTCTCATTACAATCTTATAACAAATGAAATTTATATTCAACTTAGGAAAACGATTAAATAAAGTATTCTCAAATAAAAGCAGAAAAACCGGTTTTAAAACCGGTTTTTCTGCTTATTCATTAGGAAAGGTGATTGGTAAATTTACGATTAAAGTCAGCAACCATGCGTCTTGACTGTTGATAGTCTTCCTCACGGTTCTGCTCAATATCCATTCTCACTTCATGCTTCTGATTGTACTCTGCATAGCCGACACCATGCGATGCATGCATGGCTTTTTCCATACCTTCTGTGTACTTCATATCAAGTGAGTTACTAATGGGGAATCAATCCTTTTCGTTTTTTTTGAAGACCTGGCTTTCGTTCTCTATCCTACCAGAGTCTTGCCAGGAGGCACAAAAGCCGTATGGCTTCTTCCAGCCTTCTCACACTGGGTGAGCTTCGTTACACTCCTTTATATAACCGCTGTCTCCGAATATAAACCTTTTACGCCCGAATTCTAAATTATCAGAAAATAAAATAGGTAAAAAAAAGCGCCTGGCTCCATACCAGGCGCTTTTTCATTATTCTGTAACCGGAACGACTGCTCCGTTCCATTCTTTTGTAATGAAGTCTTGAATTTCTTTTGATTTCAATACTTCAACCAATGCTTTGATTTTCTCTGAATTTTCATCACCCGTACGTGTAACAATTAAGTTTGCATATGGTGAATCTGTGCTTTCAATCGCAACAGAATCTTTTGTTGGGCTGATCCCGGCATCAATGGCATAGTTTGAGTTAATCACAACTGCATCGCCTTCTTCGTTATTGTAAATTTGCGGAAGAAGCGCTGGCTCGTAATCGTAGTCAAACTTAAGATCTTTTGGATTTTCAGCAATATCCTCAAGTGAAGCTTGGGTCTTATCGATGCCATCTTTGATTTTGATTAAACCTTCTTTTTCTAAAAGCATCAATACACGACCATGCTCAGCAACTGAATTACTTAGGATGATCGTAGCACCTTTTGGAAGGTCTTTCAGGCTTTTATATTTTTTTGAGTAAACAGCCATTGGCTCAAGGTGAATAGCGCCAGCATTTGCAAAGTCATAACCTTGTTCCTTCTCTTGAAGCTCAAGGTATGGGATGTGTTGGAAGTAGTTTGCATCTAAATCGCCTTCTTCAAGCGCTGTGTTTGGAAGTACATAGTCCTGGAACGTTTCAATTTGCAGGTCGTAGCCTTGTTCTTTTAAGATTGGCTTTGCCTCCTCCAAAATAACTGCGTGCGGTGTGTTAGATGCTCCGACAAAAATTGTTTTATCGTCTTTAGATGAACCGCCTGAAGCTGATTCCTTATCTTCCGCTTTGTCCCCGCCGCCGCAAGCTGCAAGCACAAGCATAATGGCAGCTGTCAACAAGCCTAGAAGCCATTTTTTATTCATGGTTACATTCCTCCTAAAAAATAAATATATTTTATTAGCGTTTATCAAGCTTACGGACAGCCGTATCGCCGATAAACTGGATAATAAACACGATAACTAAAATCACAATCGTTGCCATTAAAGTCACATCACTGCGGCTGCGCTGGAAACCATCCAAGAAAGCCAAGTTCCCCAGGCCCCCTGCCCCAATCACACCTGCCATTGCCGTATAGCCGACAAGAGCGATGGCTGTGACCGTTAAGCCAGATATAAGAGCCGGCAGTGATTCTGGGATCAGCACTTTGCGGATGATCGTCCAAGTGGACGCTCCCATTGCGCGGGCAGCTTCAATAACGCCACGGTCAATTTCGCGAAGGGCAATCTCAACCATACGAGCGTAAAACGGTGCTGCTCCAATAATTAAAGCAGGCAGTGCCGCGTTTTCACCAATGATCGTTCCTAATAATGCTTTTGTAAATGGAATCAGCAACACGATCAGTATAATAAATGGAATCGAACGGAACACATTGACAATAACGGCGGTGATGCTATACACTGCTTTGTTCTGCCAGAGCTGTCCTTTTGATGTTAAAAACAACAGCAGTCCAAGTAGTATCCCTAAAACAAAGGTAATCACAACAGAAATACTGGTCATATAAAGTGTTTCATAGGTTGCTTCCCACATTTTTTCCCAGTCAACATTCGGAAACCATTGTTCAATCATACTCAATCACCTCCGAATCAACTTGCTGGGCATCCAAAAAGGCGACTGCCTTGTCCACTTCAGACGAATCGCCTGTAATTTGAACAAACAGCGTGCCATACGCGCCATTTTGTGTTTGAGAAATTTTCCCCTGCAAAATGTTTACCCCGACATTAAACGAACGAATCAATTCAGTTACAACCGGCTGTTCCACCGAAACGCCTACAAATGTCAGCTTGACGATTTTTCCTTCTGGATGCTCGGTAAGGAGGTGCTGAATCGTTTCTTTTGATTCCTCTGGTTCGGTGATCTGCTGAACGAACCGCTTCGTAATTGGCTTCTCCGGACGACGGAACACATCGAGTACCGGACCAAGTTCTACGATATTACCATTTTCCATTACGGCTACCCGGTGGCAGATTTTTCGAATAACGTGCATTTCGTGCGTGATAAGCACAATCGTTAATCCAAGACGCTGGTTGATATCGACAAGAAGCTCCAAAATAGAGTCCGTTGTCTGTGGATCGAGAGCCGATGTTGCTTCGTCGCAAAGAAGCACTTTTGGATTGTTCGCAAGTGCCCGGGCAATGCCGACCCGCTGTTTTTGACCGCCGGAGAGCTGTGACGGATATGATTCGCCACGGCCTTGAAGGCCAACGAGCTCAATTAATTCATCCACACGCTTAGTGCGTTCTGCTTTGCTAACGCCCGCAATTTCAAGAGGAAATGCAATATTCTCCCGTACGGTGCGTGACCAAAGTAAGTTGAAATGCTGAAAGATCATGCCGATTTCCTGGCGTGCTTTCCGAAGTTCAGATCCTTTGATCGTTGAGATCTTCCGCCCCGCTACGGTTACGGATCCTTCCGTCGGTGTTTCAAGCCCGTTCAACATGCGGATCAGTGTACTTTTACCAGCGCCACTGTAGCCAATCATGCCAAAAATTTCGCCTTCCTGGATGGATAAATTTATATTATCGACCGCTTTAACCGGACCATTCTTCGTTTGAAATATTTTTTTTGCCTGCTCAATAAAAATCACGGGATCACTTCCTTTCCACAAAAAAAGCCTGACTGTCATAATGACAGAAAGGCGTTTTTGACGTTTCCTTTCTCTCATCTTCCGAAACATGCTGCTTCGTGTGATTTGGCACCTTTTCCTGTAAAGACGGTTGCCGGGCGTCATCGGGCACATTCCCTCAGCCACTCTTGATAAGAGTTGTTTTAATTTATGAATGGATTTTACCACCGTCTGAATACATATGTCAACAAAACATTCTGTAATTCCGACAATATTCGACGGCCTGTTAAAGTGACCGTATTTCTTCATATATATATGGAACTGACTGAAAAGCATAAATTTTCTTTTTTAATACACCCTGCTCAAATAAAAGAAGACACGGAACGCTCTCGATCTCAAAACGATGAGCGATTTCTTCGTAATAATTAATATTGATACGTTGGAGCGGCACATCTGTATTCATCGCTTCAACAACATCAAGCATTTTCCCTGCTACCTGGCATGTACCGCACATCGATGTATACACATAAAGAGCCGATTTAGGCTTGGCTGTATATTCCAGGATTGATTCAGCTGTTTTCATTTTAATGATGTGTTCCTTCCTGCTGTAAATACTCACCGCGCACGTCAATATCAGCCCCCATTAGGAGAGCCGCTAAATAACGGTGCGGCGCCGCAGCCACTTCTTTGTACCCGCGGTCAATGTAAAGGTGCCGGGCATGAGGAAGCTCGCGCTTAAACTGCTGGCGCAGCTTTTCTCCTGATGCATCGGCATCGACTAAAATGTATACGTCCCGCTCGAATAATTGCTCTACCAATTCATCAAGACGTGCGACACCGATTGTTCCATTGGTGCAAATAATATCTACCGGTTCTTTTACAATTTCAGCCACCCGTTTCCGATCAGATGACCCTTCGACGATAATCGTTTTTTCTACCATCATCACCAATCACCCCGCTGCACATTATACTTCTATTGTGGCGCGTTTTCGCCCAAAATGCAAAAAAGAAGGAGGCCCGGCGGCTAATAATATGGAATAAAAGCGACATCCTTCCACTTGTGCTTTTATTCCCCGTGACGTATAAGCCCCTCGCGCTGCCTGGTGCCAGCCAAAAGCAAAAAGACCGGCACGGTGCCGGTCCTCATGTTTAGTCTTCTTTTGTCATTTCTGCGTATTGCTCTGCTGTCATTAAAGCATCAATTTGAGAAGCATCAGAAGGTTCGACAACAATCATCCATGCTTTTTCATATGGTGATTCATTTACAAATTCAGGATTGTCATCAAGCTCTTCGTTAATTTCTACCACTGTACCGCTGACAGGTGCATACAACTCAGAAACCGTTTTAACAGATTCTACGCTGCCGAATGGTTCGTTAACTGTTACTGTATCGCCAACAGACGGAAGCTCAACAAAAACAATATCACCAAGTTCTGCTTGAGCAAAATGAGTGATACCGACCCGCACTTTCCCGTCTTCTTGTTTTACCCACTCATGTTCTTCAGAATAACGCAGCTCTTTAGGTAAGCTCATGTGTATGTACCTCCAGATAAGAATAATTTCACTTTACACTTTACTGATTATGAAGATGGAAAGCAAGAAATCACTGCCATTTTTGTGCATAGTCCTCTTCTTTAAAACCTACTGTTACCTTATCATTGTCTATAGCAAGCGGGCGCTTAATGAGCATGCCATCGGAAGCAAGCAAATCAAGCAGCTCATCATCATCTGCTGTTGCGACTTTTTCTTTTAAACCAAGCTCACGGTATTTTTGGCCGCTTGTATTAAAAAACTTTTTCAGTGGAAGACCGCTTTTTTCGTACGCATCTTTTAATTCTGCTTTTGACGGCGGCGACTCCACAATATGAATGGCTTCATATGAAATATTATGCGCGTCCAGCCACTTTTTTGCATTGCGGCATGTACCGCATTTTGGATACCAGTAAAACTTCATTTCCTATCACCTCATCACATCCATTTCGACATAAGCGCCCGAAATCCTTTTTCAAAGAAATGGATTCCGGAGGCCGGCCGCAAAAAGCTGCCTCAGTGTGTAGACAAAGTCTTTCGCTTTTAAAAAAGAGCCGATAAGGGAAGCCTGCCGGACTTCGCGCGTTCCACGGGCAGTGCGAAAGCCTCCTCGGCTGCGCCTGCGGGGGTCTCCCGACTCACTGTACTTCCCGCAGGAGTCTTCGTCCACCAGGCTTCACTAAGTGGTGTTGCAGATCAATTAAGCAAAGAACGAATAGACATTTTCTCTTTTTTAAACAGAAAGATACGACCTTATCAGCTCTATACCATCTTGTCGCAAGCCACTTGGCGGCGGGAGGGCAGCGCAGACCCCTATGGGATTAGCTGGAAGCCGGGCTCAGCGCCTGCCCCATGGAAAGCGGAGCTGCCTGGACGCCGCCGATCCATCCCATTCATGTGCACGATCATCCATATCATTTGTCTACAGTCTGCGGCGGCAAAAAGCCGCCTCTTTTTAAAAGAAGGCGGCCGCATTTGTTACACCGTATATTTTAGGGATAGATTCAGCCTGTCGGCAGCTTCACGCTTTTTGGCAATAATATTAACGGGGGTATGGCGGCTGAGCTTGCGCAGGGCAGACAGCATCATGCGTAAAGCGTCTCCGGACTCGACAGCAGTGAGCGTTTCTTTTGCATGGGCTTCTATTTCATTGAATGCTTCCTGGCAAAAAATTTCGGTATAAAGCACTTTTTGTCTGTTTTTTTCTTCGCCTGATACACTGATCGCTTTTTCTGTCCGCAGCACGGCCGACTCCATCGCATACACCAGATTTGTCAGATCTGCAATGTTGGCGAGCACTTCCTGCTCAGATTCGAGCGATGTACCATACGTTTTAGCTGCAAGCCCAGCAGCGAGCAGCGTTATTTTTTTAGCCCTTTTCACAAGCATTTTTTGTTGGTCGAGCACCTCATCTCCCGGCTCTTCCGGCAGCAGCATCATGATTTCGTCCTGCAGCTCTCTAGCCCGTTCAAAAAGCGGCAGTTCCCCTTTTATCGCTCTTTTAACCAGTGTGCCTGGCACAAGCAGCCGGTTAATTTCATTGGTCCCTTCAAAAATCCGGTTAATGCGAGAGTCCCGGTACATGCGGGCAATTTCGTATTCCTCCATAAACCCGTATCCGCCGTGAATCTGCACACCTTCGTCCACCATGTAATCCAGCACCTCTGAGCCGAAAACCTTGCCAAGAGAGCATTCGACCGCGTATTCAGCGATAGAGGAAGCGACTGCTTTTCCGTTCTTTTGTTCCTCAGCTGTTAAGCCGCTCATCCGCTCTTCAAAAAGACCAACCGTCCGATAAATGGCGCTTTCCGCTGCATACAGTTTAGCAGCCATCGTACCGAACTTTTCTTTCATGAGAGGAAACTGGGCAATAGGCGTTTTAAATTGCTTTCGTTCTGCGGCATATTTCAAAGAAATATCCAGTGCCCGCTTGGCGCTTCCAACGGCGCCGACACCAAGCTTATAACGGCCAATGTTTAAAATATTAAAGGCAATGACATGCCCGCGTCCTGCTTCACCGAGCAGGTTTTGGACCGGCACCTGCGCATCTGACAAAATAAGGGTTCTCGTTGAAGAGCTTTTAATGCCCATTTTATCTTCTTCCGCTCCGGTCGATACACCTGGATATTGCTTTTCAACAATAAAAGCTGAAAAGTGTTCGCCATCAATTTTTGCATACACAATAAACACATCTGCAAAAGCAGAATTGGTAATCCACTGCTTCTCGCCATTTAAAATATAGTGGGTTCCGGCTTCATTCAGCCGGGCAGTCGTTTTTGCCCCAAGAGCATCCGATCCGGATCCGGGTTCGGTAAGCGCATAAGCGGCAAAGCGGGTGCCGGCAGCCAGGTCTGGGAGATACGCTTTTTTTTGATCTTCATTGCCAAACAACACGATCGGCAGCGAGCCGATACCGACATGCGCTCCGTGTGAGATCGAAAATCCGCCGGCAGCAGCCAGTTTTTCTGCGATTAATGCTGAGCTTATTTTATCAAGACTTAAGCCTCCGTATTCTTCCGGTACATCTGCGGCAAGGAGCCCAAGTTCTCCTGCTTCCTGCAGCAGTTTTACCGACCGGTCAAATTCATGCTTTTCAAGAAAGGGCACCTGCGGCATGACGCTGTTTAGCACAAATTCTTCTGTTGTTTTAGCAATCATTTTCTGTTCGTCTGAAAATTCTTCCGGGGTAAATACTGCGCTGCATGGAACGTCTTCGATTAAAAAGGAACCACCTTTTGCTGCCATACCTTTTCCCCCTTTTACGTAATCCGTTCAAATACACCAGCGGCTCCCATGCCACCGCCAATACACATTGTGACTACGCCGAACTGCCCGCCGCGCCGTGCTAATTCATGGATAAGCGTTAATGTCAGCTTCGTGCCTGTACAGCCAAGCGGATGGCCAAGGGCAATCGCGCCCCCGTTTACATTCACTTTATCCATATCAAGGCCCAGCGTCTGTATGACGCCAAGTGCCTGGGAAGCAAAGGCTTCGTTTAATTCAAACAAGTCAATATCTTTAAGATGAAGTCCTGCCATTTTCAAGGCTTTTGGTATAGCGGCGACTGGGCCGATGCCCATCACTTCCGGCGGTACACCTGCGACCGCAAAGGAACGAAACTTGGCAAGTGGTTTTAAGCCAAGGGCATCCGCCTGCTCCCGCTCCATGACCATGACCGCCGCGGCTCCGTCAGATGTCTGGGACGCGTTGCCTGCTGTGACGGATCCAGCGGCAGAAAAAGCAGGACGAAGCTTGGCGAGTGCTTCCATAGATGTTTCGCGGCGCACACCTTCATCCATTGAAAAAGTGACTTGCTCTTCCTGTACGCGCAAACCCTCTCCTATGTGCCGGAATGTAACGTCCACCGGTACAATTTCGTCGTTAAATTTTCCTTCGGCAATGGCGCGGCCGGCTTTTTTATGGCTTTCAACAGCAAAGGCATCCTGATCTTTACGGGAAACGCCATACTTTTTGGCGACTTCTTCTGCAGTGTGGCCCATGGACATATAGTACTGGGGCATTTCTTCGGCGATTTTTACGTTAAGACGAGCTACATGCCCCATCATCGGGACAAGGCTCATTGATTCCACTCCGCCAGCTATAATCGTTCGGGCATGGCCGAGCATAATCCGCTCTGCCGCATACGCAATGGACTGAAGACCGGATGAACAGTACCGGTTAATCGTTACAGCCGGAACGTCATGCGGCAGGCCGGCAAGCGCCCCAATATTCCGGGCTACATTTAATCCCTGTTCGGCCTCAGGCATCGCGCAGCCGATAATCAAGTCATCAATGTCTCCGCTGTATTCTCCTGCCCGTTTTACTGTTTCCCGTACAACGAGTGCACCGAGATCGTCCGGACGTATATGACGGAGTGTTCCTTTTTTAGCCCGGCCGACCGGTGTCCGCGCCCCTGCTACAATCACCGCTTCTTTCACTGAAATCCCCCTTTTAGTTGCGAAGTGGCTTTCCTTTCAGGAGCATGTGCTGCATGCGCTGCTGTGTTTTCGGCAAGGCGGCCAGCTGTAAAAACGCCGCTCGCTCAAGCTCCAGCAAATACTCTTCCTCTACTTCCGTTCCAAACGGCACTCGTCCTCCGGCAATGACCCAGGCGAGTTTTTGGGCAATGTCAAAATCATGGTCGGAAATAAAACCTGCTGTGTGCATGGAGCGGGCTCCCATCAGCATCGTGGCATAACCCGTTTCTCCGGTGACCGGAATTTTTTTTCGAATCGGCGCTCTATAGCCTGTATCTGCTAAGTGAAGTGCAGCTTTTTTTGCTTCATAAAGCACATGGTCGCCGTTTAAACTGATTCCGTCAGATCGATAAAGAAACCCGCGTTTGCGTGCTTCTGCTGCTGAAGTAGATACGTTTGCCAGGGCAATCGTTTCGAACACTTTGTTTGCAGCCGCCTGCAGATCTTCCCCGGGCATTTGGTTCAAGCAGCGGATGTAAAGTTCTTTATTGCCTCCTCCTCCAGGAATCAGGCCAACGCCAGCTTCAACAAGACCTATATACGTTTCATGGGCGGCCTGGATGTGGGCGGCTGGCAGGCACACTTCCGCTCCGCCGCCGAGCGTCATACCAAACGGTGCGGCTACAACAGGCTTTGGGCTGTATTTAATATTCATCATCGCCTGCTGAAACTGTTTAACGGTTGCTTCAATTTCCCAAAGGTCCTCATCCTGCGCCGCCATTAAAATAAGCGCCAGATTTGCACCGACACAAAAGTTTTTGCCCCGGTTGCCGATCACGAGGGCCTGATAGTTTTTCTCCACTTCTTCTATCGAGAGATTGATCATTTGAATAATATCGAGACCAATCGCGTTGTTCGGCGAAGTAAATTCAAGCAGCGCTGCCCCGTCGCCGATATCATGCAGCCGTGCTCCACTGTTTTCCTTGATGACATCTGTTCCTTTTGGCAAATAAATCACTTTTTTGTCCTGAGGTACAGGCTTATAAGATTTGGTCAGAGGATCGTAATAACAATCATATTTATAAAAGGAATCTTTCATTTCTTTTACCCAGGCCGGCACCTTCAGCCCTTCTGCTTCCATCCTGGCAATGGATTCGTTTCGGCCGATTTGGTCCCAGATTTCAAATGGGCCTTCCTTCCAGCCGAACCCCCACTTCATTGCCCGGTCAATCGCAACAATATCGTCGGCAATTTTTCCAGTAAGCGCTGCCGAGTAAAGAAGCGTCGGAGCAAGTACTCGCCAAAGAAAAGTACCCGCCTTGTCTTTGGCGTACAGGAGTGTTTTCCATTTGGCCGATCCCTTTTGCTGCTTGGCACGTTCTACTGAATCCGCTTTCAACTTCTTGCGTGGACCGTATTCCATCGTTTTGGCATTCAGCTCTAAAATCGTTTGCCCTTCTTTCTTAAAAAAACCCTGCCCTGCTTTTGCACCAATCCAACCGTTTTTCTGCATTTGCACAAGCAGTTTTGGCACTGTAAATACGACTTTTTCCTCTCCATCCGCCTGTTCATATACATTTTTCGCTACATGAATAAATGTATCGATCCCAACGACATCAAGCGTACGAAAAGTTGCGCTTTTCGGTCTTCCAATGAGCGGTCCCGTAACCGAATCTGCTTCTCCGAATGAGAAATTCATTTCTTCCATGACGTGCATTGTTTTTAACAAGCCGTACGTGCCGATCCGGTTGGCAATAAAGTTAGGTGTATCTTTTGCAACCACCACCCCTTTGCCAAGGATATTCTCCCCAACTGATTTCATAAAATCAGTCACATCCGGGTCGGTATAGAGTGTGGGAATCAGCTCAAGCAGCTTTAAATACCTGGGCGGATTAAAAAAGTGTGTACCAAGAAAATGTTTTTTGAAATCCTCGCTGCGTCCTTCAGTCATCGCTTCAATCGAAATGCCGGATGTATTGGAAGAAACGATACTTCCGGTTTTGCGATGGACATCTACAAGCGCTAAAATATCTTTTTTTACATCAAGCCGCTCAACAACCACTTCAATGATCCAGTCTGCATCCGCTAATTTGTCTGCGTCGTCTTCAAGGTTACCTGCTTTAATCAGGGCAGCATAATCTTTTAAAGCAAGCGGAGCCGGTTTTTGTCCAGACAGCTCCCGAATTGCTTTTTCGGAAAGAGAGCTGCGGTTCTTTTCACCTTCTAATACCCGGTCAAGAAGCAAAACGGGAATACCTGCATTGGCTAAATGGGCAGCAATACCTGAACCCATGACTCCTGATCCGATCACAGCCGCTTTACGAATAAGCTGAATCACAAATGAGCCCCCTTTTTGAATGAATACTCATTCATTTATCATATTTAAACTATAACGCACCCTTTTTTAAATTTCAACGGTCGCATCAATGAAATTTTTGGGTAAACTAAGGGAAACATTGATAAATTGCTTTCTCTTCCGGATAAATCCGTCAGGGACAAGCATTGTAAAAGGATGGGACAGTCATGAGAGAAAAGATTGTACAACTGTTTGTACTGGTCATCTGTATGGGTTCAATTTATTTTTCAATTCGTTTTTATTCCAATGAGTTATCGGTTGCCTTTACGTATTTAGCTGTCGGGGTTTCCGTTTTAGTTGTCATAAATCTCCTTCTGTTTGATTCACGCGGGACTAACTCAAAGGTGGCATGGAGTGCAATTGTCCTTGCATTTCCGCTTGCCGGCGCTGTCTTGTATGCCGTATTTGGCCGGGATCCAAGAAGACGGCTGCTGCCGAAGCAGGTTGTCTCGGAAACCGTTAAATTTATCACCACCATGCGTCATCAAGGAAAAGAATGGGATATATCTGACCAGCTTCCAGAGGCGAAAAATATTCGAAATATGACCGGCTTCGAGGCGATGTCTGGCAATAAAGTAGATGTTTTAACGAACGGTGATGAAACATTTCCAGCAATTTTAGATGCAATTCGGCACGCGGAACACCACATTCATATTCAATATTATATTTTCCGCGACGATAATATTTCTATTCAAATTCGCGATGCGCTTATTGAACGGGCAAAAGCGAACGTTCACATCCGTTTTCTTTTCGACGGCCTTGGCTGTTCAAGCCTGCCAAAATCTTTTTTAAAGCCGATGCGTGATGCAGGTATTGAAACTTATGCATTTGATTCGATTATATCCCCATGGCTCACCCGTACTGCTAACTTGCGCAACCATCGTAAAATGGTCGTTGTGGATGGGCATACCGGTTTCACAGGCGGACTGAATGTCGGTGAAGAATATTGCAGCAACGCCCCTCAATTTAAAAAGTGGCGGGACACCCATATCCGTATTCATGGGCCGGCTGTTCACCAGCTTCAGGAAGCATTTATAACAGACTGGATCCACGCAACAGGAGCAAAATCATCCTTGCTTGACGAACTGAAAGAACCGTTTCGATTTGAAGCGTATTTTCCCGAAAAAGTGGATGAAGCCGATCAAATGGTTCAAACCGTTTATGGCGGCCCCTATAATGAAGAACGTGATGTCCGGGATGCGATGCTGGAAATGATTCAATCCGCTGAAAAATCAATTTGGCTTACCACTCCATACTTTGTGCCGGATGATGAAGCGCTGGCGGCTATTCGTGTAGCAGCCAGAAGCGGAAAAGACGTGCGCGTTATTGTACCGGGAAAAGGCGACAGGGCGATTTCATTCTATGGAACGAATTCTTATTTTAAAGATTTGCTTAGCGCCGGCGTAAAAGTGTTTGCTTACCGGGATGACTCGTTTACGCATGCAAAAGTACTGCTGATTGACAATGTGCATGCGATTGTAGGAACAGCAAATTTTGACGTTCGGAGCTTTCGATTAAATCATGAACTCATGACGTTTATATATAACCGGACCCCGGCTGTAGAAAAAATTGAAATTGATTTTCTCCATGACTTTGCTGATTCTGTACCCGTTACGCGCGAACGCTTTGAGCACCGGACCTTCTTTAAGCGGATTGGAGAATCACTGGCCCGTCTGCTGTCTCCCATTTTATAAAAAATCGGCTGCCGGATAAAAGGCAGCCGATTTTCACTAAAACCGGAAAATGTAGTCAGTTAAGATTTCTTTAAATGTCACAAGAGAGTTGGTATCGACATATTCGTTTTTACCGTGATGATTCGCACCGCATGGCCCAAACTCTACTGCGGGAATGCCTCGGGCAGCGTAAAAGCGCGTGTCAGCCGCTCCATGCTGTCCAAACATTTGAATATTCCGCCCGGATACATGCTCCGCTGCCTGCTGAAGACGCTTAATTAATGGATGATTTGGATTCGTCTGTACCGGTTCTCCCTCGCTTAATACGCGAACAGTGCCGTTGACGACCCCTTTTATTTCTTTAAGCAGCACTGCCGGGTCCTGACCGGGCAGATACCGAATATCGAGATCCATAATACAGCAGTCCGGTACTTGGTTGATCGCCTGGCCGGCTTCAATCCGGGCAAGATTAAGCGATGGATGCTCAAAATACGGCGTACTTACGCTGAAAATCGGCAGTTCTTCAATTCGTTTGTACGTTTCAACCGCATTTAAAATTGCATTATCACCAAGCCAGGGCCGGCTGCCGTGAGCGGAAACCCCTTCAATTTGGATTTCCACTTGAAGGACCCCCTTTGCCTGTACAGCAATATCAAGGTTTGTCGTTTCTCCGCAAATCACAACGTCTCCAAGCAGGCCGTGTTCAACTAAATATTTGGTTCCTTTTTGCCCGCCTTTTTCCTCATCCGGCACAAGCGCAAGCATGACCTTGCATGGCAGCTCTTCCTGCACAAGCTCTGCCATTACATGCATCATGACTGCAACCGAGCCAAGCATATCAAAACTGCCGCGCCCGTAAAGCTTTCCTTCTGCCACATAAGGAATAAATTGATCGGGACCGGCTGGCACCACATCGAGATGGCCATTTAAAATCACCGTCGGTCCTTCCTCACCGATCACAGACACGACGCTTTTTAAGCCTTCATTATTAATCACCCTGGCATGAACGCCGTTCGCAGCCAGCCATTCGGCGCAATACTCGGCTGCTTCGTTAATCCGTTCTTTCTCCACGGTGCGGAACTCAATTAGCTTTCTCGTTAATGAGATAATGGATTCTTTCAACCGCTCCCTCTCCTTTACTGCAAAAAATCTGTTTCTATATAACTTCCTTTTGGCGTCGTAAATAAACATACAAAAAGAAGCTGAATAGAGCACTCAAGAGCGCACAGGCACCAATAAACAAATAGCCTGCCTGCATACCGCGTACAACTCCCATACCGGCGCCCGCATATTCTGTTACGGCAGTAATAATAGCGCCAATAATGACGTTTCCGGAAACGGTGAAAATACCCATAATTGTAACCACAAACGTAATGGCTGTATCACTATTTTCCCGATAACGGCGGGCGATCATCGCCATGACGGTCGGATAAACAGGCGCAATGCCGATTCCGGCTGCTGCTAGTAATAAGGCACCGGGCTCACCCGCTGCAATGCCAATGAAAGTAAAAGCGGCTGAAAGGGCGCCGAATAAGATAAGCGATACAGTAAAACCGATTCGGTCCGTAATCGGTCCAAGAAACAAACGGGAAAAAGTAAAGAATAAAAAGAAAATCGACAGCATCTGGGAGGCATCCGCATTTGTCCAATCGTATGCCTTTTCCAAAAAGTTGACGAGCCAGCCGCCGACAGACATTTCAGCTACCACTCCAAATGAAAGAATCAGCACAATAAGCCACAGAACCGGGTCACGTGCAAGCATCCGAACCGGAATCCGATGTTCAGGCTGTACATCTTCCTGCGGAAACCGGCTTGCCAGAGCTGGAATCATCGGAATAAGGGAAAGCAGCATGACCGCAAGATACATTCCGCGCCAATCCAGTACCGTTCCGCCAATGGTCAGCTTCATTAAACCTGAAGCAAGCATAGGGGCAACAATCGAACTAAGCCCATAGAAAAAATGAGCTAAGTTCATCATCATCCCTGTATTTTTTACAAACAAGCGCGCGCTTAAAATAGCCAGGACAATTTCCAGCATGCCGTTTCCAACGTACATAAAAAAATAGGCTCCTGCCAGGCTTGTGTAGGTGGAAGACAAATAAATAAATACACCGGAAAGGGCCATGGAGCCAAACGACAAAGCACTCATGGTCTTGATGCCCCATTTTCTCGTTAGCTGCGCGGTAAACGTGCAGGCCAGCAAATAAGCAATGGAATTAAAAGCTAACAGTGTACCGACTTGAAAAGCATCCAGATCGAAATCCGCCTGGATACGCGGCATGGCCGGCCCTTTTACATTTTCTGAAAAACCAAAAATAAGAAAGCCGACGAACACAGTCGCCAGCATAAAAGAATAGTTTCGTTTCATTTTTTCTCTCCTTAAAAAATCAGCAGGTACGCGGAACCGATCATAATGCCTGCAAAGCCAGCCATCATGGCGAGAAAGGTAAATTCCGGCGCAGGCCCTTTTGATGCCGGCTTGAGAGGGCCAAAACCCATCTTTTCCTTCCTCCCTTTCAGCTCATCCGCTTCTCTTCGTAGATAATCATCCGGCGGCATTTCCGTTAAAAGCGTTTCGATGAGTGATTTTTTCATATTGTCCTCTTCTTTCGGATCTTTTCCTCATTATACCAAAAAATCCGCAGTGGTATCACTGCGGAATAGATAAGGAGCTGACTTCAATTTCTGTTCTTACTGTATCTTCTTCGCCCGGCATCAGGATACGCAATCCTGTTTCTTCAGGTGAAAGGTTCATATTAAACGCATTGGTGATGCATGTGTAAGGCTCTGGACAGACAAAACCTTCCTTTCCATTTCCATTGTAGATGACCCAGTGTTTAAAGGCGGAGTCCGTTCGATATGTAACCGTACAGCCTGTTTCCCTGTTATGCATAACGGCCTCGTTTCCTTCGCCAAAAGCTGCATATGCATCATCGAGCGGCATGGCCTGCAAACTGATTTCTTTCATCGGCTCCCCTGGCACCTGCTCTCCTGTAGGAATCGCTTCTTCCGTCAGCAGCCACTGGCTTTTTTTCGTTAAGGAAAAAGAAGAATGCTTTTCATCAAATAAAAAAGAAGTGTGGTAGCCGATTCCCCATGGGAATGGTTCGTCACCATTGTTTTTAACGGTCGCTGTTTGGCGTAAAACAGCTCCGTCAAGCTCGTATGTTAATTGGATAGATGCCCCTTTATAGATCGCAGGCTGGTCAAGCTGAATCATCGTCTGGATAGTCACAACACCTTGTTCTTCTTTTTCATTCGTGACCTGCCAAGGCTGGTCGTATACAAAACCATGAATATGATGCTTGTCAATTTCATTGATTGGAAAATGGTGGGTGGTGCCGTTAAATATAAACGTACCGTTTTCAATTCGATTCGGCGGAAACAAAACCGGGATGCCATTGAGCATCGGGTTTTCAGTTAGTGCCTCGAACGAATCCGGCTTCACGAGCAATTCTTTTCCCGTTTTCTTATCGATTAATGAAATCACATTGCTCCCAAATGACGGGATCATGAGAAGTTGAAGGTAATCGTTGGATGCTTGAATGGCTTCTTTTCCATCAAAAATTACATGTTTAATCATGGTTACTCTCCTTTGCGCACGACATCACTGCCAGACCTTTTTGTTAACGATTTGCCCATTTCATATGTTTTATAAACGTACTCTACAGGAAATCGCAAAATTCCAATGTTGAAACGGGCAGTCTGGCCCATCAGCCGCTGTGAAGCTTCAGCATTACCGATCTTCAATCACAATATACGCGGCTTTAACAGGACCATGCACACCCACAACGAGGTTCATTTCAATATCAGCAGAGTTACTTGGACCGGTAATAAAATTGATGCATGACGAAATCGTTTCCCCCGCCTGTACACGCCGGGAAATTTCCTGCGCTGCCTGCGTCATACGCGGTACAATGGTACTTTTCGGCACGAGGGCAATATAGTTGCGCGGAAGAAGGCTGACCGTGCGCCCTTTTCCAGCACCGGAAAACAGGACGACCGTACCGGATTCAGCAAGGGTGATATCACTGAAAGTAATACCAATGTTCGCCCGCTCTGCCTGGGCGATATTTTCCCGGCCACGGGCAGCATCCCATTCGTTTACTTCCACATTACGCAATGGCCACGTTTCTTTCAGCAGCCCATCCAGGCCAAACTCCGTAAAGCGCGGGTCCTTCCAAAGGGATATCGGTCCGCCGCCGTATAAATGAACGGCCGCTTCCAATACTTCCGCCAGCTTGCTGCTAGTCGTTTCAATCAATTCAGTATGAATCAGCCGGCACTGCTCACGCAGCACATTGATTAATTCGTCCGGCGTTTTATCTGTCAGCGTTTTATCCTGCGGACGAAACTGCCAGTTTCGCTCCGGCTTCACACTTGTATTACGGCTGCGGCCAAGCTGCCTGGCCACGTTGTTTAAAAAAGATTCACGCTGATGGATCATTGTCCGCCACCTCCTTTTTCGTGCTGTTTAAACCAGTCACGGAAGCGCTCCTTATTTGGCGCCGGAAATTCCCGGATTTCTGTCCATGCTTTTAATGGTCCCGGCCCGCTTGAAATGCGGTCATTTTTCGTAAACGGCTTCATCATCGCCGCGGCCATTTTCGAGCCTGCTGCATACATAGGATTTGAAGCGGCTCCAAGCCCAAATGCTTTCATCGCAAGCTTTTCAGAAATAGGTGCACGTCCTTCTCTTTCTACAATCACCTGCCGATGCTTGTGCAGCAGTTCATGCAGCGGAATTTTCACCGGGCAGGCGTCCGTGCAGGCAGCACAAAGCGTCGAAGCATAAGGAAGATCTTTAAAGTCATCATAGCCGCCAAGAAGCGGTGTGAGAACGGCTCCAATCGGCCCCGGATAAATCGAATTGTAGGAGTGGCCGCCAATATGGCGGTATACCGGACAGACGTTAATGCAGGCCGCACAGCGGATACACTGTAGAACGGATTGAAATTCCGTGCCTAAAATCTTAGAACGCCCGTTATCCACGATCACAAGGTGAAATTCTTCCGGTCCATCCGCATCCCCTTTTTCGCGAGGACCGGTAAGCGCTGTGATATAGCTCGTTAATTTCTGTCCGACCGCACTGCGCGTCAAGAGGCCGACAAGTACTTCAAATTCTTCAAACGTTGGTACAATTCGCTCCATGCCCATCACAGCAATTTGCGTTTTGGGCAGGTCTGACACAAGCCCTGCATTTCCTTCGTTCGTCACAAGACCTACCGATCCGGATTCTGCAATGGCGAAGTTGCAGCCGGTAATGCCGATGTCGGCTGTTAAAAATTCCTGGCGCAGCGTTTCACGCGCGTGCAGTGCCAGTTCTTCCGGTTTAGAAGTCATCTTATAATCTAGCTTGTCAGAAAACACATCCCGAATCTGCTCTTTGTTTTTATGGAGTGCCGGCGCAACGATGTGAGAAGGCGGATCATGTTCATCCAGCTGCAGGATATACTCGCCAAGATCTGTCTCAATCACTTTGCAGCCTTCTTCTTCCAGCACTTGATTTAAACTGATTTCTTCTGTGACCATTGATTTAGCCTTCAGAATTTTTTTGCCGCCATTCGCGTTTACGACTTCACGGATATATCCAGTCGCTTCGTCTGCTGTCTCGGCGAAAAACACGTGTCCGCCGCGTTTTTGAAGGTTTTCAGCCAGCTCATGCAAATAGTAGTCGAGGTTATTTAAGACATGCTTGCGAATTTCTTCTCCGTGTGACCGCCACTCTTCCCAGTTTCCAAGCTCTTCTGCTGCATCAAGCCGGCGTGTGCGGAGGCGTTCCTGTGCGCCCGCTACCGCACCGCGCATAAAGGTATCTTCCATATTTTTATTGACGTTTTCTTTAAATTTGCCTTCTCCAATTTTCATTGCCATGCTGTTTCCCCCCTCACCGGCTGTTTAACACTTCCGCGATATGCATCACGCGGATTGGTTTTCCTCTTCGTTCTATTCGTCCACCAATATTCATCAGGCAGCCGCCATCGGCTCCAATTAAAAAGTGAGCTCCTGTCTGCTCGGCCGAGTCGACTTTTTCATCGACCATCTGCTCCGAAATATTGCCCATCTTCACGGAAAACGTGCCGCCGAAGCCGCAGCAGTTATGCGCGTTTGGCAGCGGTTCAAAGCGAAGCCCTTCCACATTTTGAAGCAGAGTCATTGGTGCATCTTTTACACCAAGAAGCCGTGTCATATGGCAGGACGGGTGATAGGTTGCCACACCGTTTAGCTTTGCACCGACGTTTTCCACGCCTAATACATCGACGATAAATTCAGTCAGCTCATAGGTTTTTGCAGCCAATCGTTCTGCGCGCGGACGCCAGACAGGATCATCATGAAAAATATGCTGGTATTCTTTAAACATCGTGGCACATGATCCGGATGGAGTGACGACGACCTCTGCGTTCTCAAATGTCGTAATCATTTTTTTCATGGCATCTTTTGACTCTTCTACATACCCCGAGTTGTAAGCTGGCTGCCCGCAGCAGACCTGCCCCATCGGAAATTCAATGTCGCAGCCAAGGCGCTCCAGCACTTCTACCGTTGCTTTGCCTACATCGGCCTGGAACATGTCAACGATGCATGTAATAAAAAGTGTAACCTTCACATTGCTTCACCCCAAAAGTAAGGTCATCAGATGACCTGTTTATTAGATTATTTATAATCATACTACAAACGCTTTCATTTTCCAAGGTTTTCTTCTGATAGAGAGAAAGCCGGTACAGTGCGGCTTTTCCTCTATGTGATGTTCAGATGCTCGCGTAGAACAGATTCCACATAATCAAGATGGACTGTCATGGCTTTCCTGGCCGCTTCTGTTTTTTTGGACTGAATCGCCTTTAAAATCGCTTCGTGCTGCTGATTCAGCTGTTCAACAGTCGCACTTGCTTCGTATAAACAAATACGGCGCGTTTCCCGCATCGATTCAGCTGTCATGTCCGAAACATGATTCATTAAGCTTAACAAAAGATCATTGCCGGCCGCTTTCGCAACAGCTAAGTGAAAAGCAAGGTCTGCTTCTTCTCCTCGCTCAGCATCTCCAGAATGAGTAACCATATCAGAAAGAGCCTGCTGCATCGCTTCTATATCTGCCTGAGTACGCCGAGCTGCTGCAGAAGCGGCAATGCCTGTTTCCAGAATCTTACGCACTTCCATTAACTGCTGCAGATCTTCTTTATTCATCAGCAGGGCGCTTTGAAGAGGAAAAGCAATATCTCCCGGTTCAAATGCTTTCACATATGTGCCTTCTCCCTGCCGCATTTCAATGAGCCCCATCGCACGAAGAGATGTAAGTGCTTCTCTAATAGCAGATCTGCCGACTTGAAAGCTTTCGGCCAGCTGCTGGACAGAATCAAGCTTTTCACCTGGCTTTAAGTCTCCCGAACGAATCGACTCAAGCAGCGTATCTGCTACTTCTTCATATATTTTTTTTGGTTTGATTTGTTTATATTTCAACGTTACTCTCACCTCTTTCTCTATTATAAACGTTCTCCCCAAAATTTTTTGTTGATTTTTTGAAAACGGTACCATTATAATCAAACCAGGTCATCAGATGACCTAACAACTAACAGTTTTGTAATCTTATACCCGAGGAGGAAAAAGATGAGCTTGCTAGTGTTGTCACTTATTTCAATTGTGCCTATTTTTACGATTATGTTTTTTTTAGTTATTTTAAACTGGCCGGCCAGCAGAGCTATGCCTGTTGCATTGATGGTGACGGCTGTGATTGCGCTGTTTGTTTGGGGAACAGACGGGAGCGTAGTGGCAGGTGCTGCTTTTAATGGCGTTATTACAGCCATGGAAGTTATTTTTATTGTGTTTGGAGCCGTGCTGCTTTTAAATACGGTGAAAGAAAGCGGTGCTATACATACAATTCGAAATGGCTTTACCAGCATTTCTCCGGACCGCCGCATTCAAGCCATTATTATCGCCTGGCTCTTTGGAGCATTTATTGAAGGTGCTGCCGGATATGGAGCCCCATCCGCAGTTGCCGCACCACTTCTTGTGGCGATTGGTTTTCCTGCAATGGCAGCTGTAATGTGTGTTTTAATTATTCAAAGTACACCCGTTTCATTTGGTGCGGTAGGAACACCTATTCAAATCGGCGTAAATACAGGTTTAACGGATCAGCCGCTCGTTCAATCCGCTCTTAACGGAACTGGCATGAGTTATATGGATTATTTATTGTATATTACATCCAATGTTGTGATGATTCACAGTATTGTCGGCATCTTCATTCCCCTGTTTGTTGTCACTATGCTGACTCGCTTCTTTGGCCCGAATAAATCCTTCCGAGAAGGATTAAAAGTTTGGAAATTTGCTTTATTTGCCGGTTTTTCCTTTACTGTTCCCTATTATATCATTGGAACTTTGCTGGGTCCGGAATTTCCTTCTCTGCTTGGCGCGCTGATTGCTTTGTTTATTGTTATTCCGGCTGCAAAAAAAGGATTATTTATGCCGAAAGACGAAATATTTGACTTTACACCGAGAAGCCAGTGGGAACAAGGTTGGTTCGGCAAGCTTAACCAGGAGCCAGAACGTGAAAAAGGATCTCAGCGTTCCATCTCCGCGGGAATTTCCTGGCTACCATATGTGATTGTTGCCGTACTTCTCGTTGCTTCCCGGACGATTGAACCATTAGCCGCTGCCCTGAAAGCACCAGCTCTTGTATTTGAAAACACATTTGGTTCCGGCATTACGACAACCTCTACACCGCTGTATTTACCGGGATTTATTTTCATTGTCGTATCTGGGCTTACCTTTTTCCTTCATAAAATGAATAAAAGGAATTATGCAGCTGCCTGGAAAAATTCCTTTAAAACAGCTGTGTCCGCGGGAGCAGCCCTTGTTTTTGCCGTGCCAATGATTAAAATTTTCCTAAACACATCACTTGCAGCAGACAAAGTCAATACAGCAACAGAGTACCTTGCTGGAAAAAATATGCCGCTTATTTTGGCAGAAAGTGTTTCTGTTGTAACGGGCAGTTTCTGGCCAATTGTCGCTCCGGCTGTTGGAGCACTTGGTGCTTTTATTGCTGGAAGCAACACGTTCAGCAATATGATGTTTTCCTTGTTTCAGTTTGGTGCTGCCAGCAATATCGGGCTTAACGTCGAGCAAGCCGGTACTGTCGTGGCTCTTCAAGCTGTCGGAGGAGCAGCCGGCAACATGATTTGTGTTCATAACGTTGTAGCTGCTTCTGCGACGGTTGGATTAATTGGGAAAGAAGGTGCCTTGATTCGGCGCGTACTCCTGCCTATGACGTATTATCTGCTTGCCGCCGGCTTCCTTGGCATGGCCATTATCCATGGCACGCTTAACGTATGGCTTATTATTTATGCTGTTATCGTAATGGCCTACCTTTTTCGCCTTGTTACAGCGAAAAATGGATTTACCGCAGCCGCTGCTGGTTAAAAAATATCCGCCCGTATTTTTCACGGGCGGTATTTTATTTTCACCATGCATTCTATTGATAAAAGAATAAGCCAGCTGGAAGCTTACCATGTTCGTTGCAGCTCCCTGCTTTCCATTTCATTTTTTTAGCCATTCTTCTTTCAGCCGTTCTGCCTGGTGTGATAAATTCAGCTTTGCTCTCTCCGTTCCTTCCTGTTCAAGAATAGACTTGAACTTGTCCAAGAATGCTATCGCCTGTTTGCTGTTTCCTTTTTCTGCTTGATGCAAAGCTTGCTTGAGAGAATTGTCCAGCTTCCGCCCGGCTGGATGGGAAAGCTCTTCCGCTTCAATATAATCATCAAGTAAGTTTTGAAGGGCCACAACTGTCCCCGGTGTATGATATTCCGGCTTCGGTACAGAAGACCAATCCGTATCCGATGCAAAGTAAAAGCTTGTGTACGCCGGCTGATTATAGACGATGTTTTGTCCGGCAATACCCGTTCTGTATTGCGTATCGTGCATAAGCGTATACATTTTCCGTTCTGTTTGCCCGGTGCTTGTGAATATGCGAATTGCACTGCTGTCCGCGGTCCGCAGCATCAGTTCCTCACGCCAATCGCCAAATACATCCGCTACAAGGGACGGATTTCCTTTTGTACCGTTATTCGTACGCGTATTTTCCGCCAGCAGCTTTCTTCCTTCCAGCCAGTCATCGATACTTGGCGTACCTTCCCCTGATCCATTTATAATTTGCGTCGTCATATCGGACGCCCATTTAATGTTCATGTTAGTGCCGGGAATTTTCGTGCCGATTTGCTCCCCCTGGGCAGTCCGCAGGTCTACTGCCCATGTTTCCAGCCCTCTTTTGGATGGATCAATGTCTCCCACCATGCCTCGTCCCGTGTCTTTGCCGGTATAAGCACCGTAAATGACCCGGCCGGTTTTCGCATCCCGCATCGCATAACCGTACGGAGCATAAGTGGCGCCTTCATGTACCATGAAGATTTCCAGTCCTTCACGGTCCGGATCTATATCCGTTACATGAATGGCATCACCATGGCCAAGCTTCGCGGTAGTTCCCGGCGCAGCGCTTTGTGCCGGCATTGTATTTGTGGAGCTATAAAGCAAACTGCCGTCATGATCAACCGTTGCCGATCCGTACACGATTTCCTGATTCCCATCTCCGTCTACATCTGCTGTACTTAAGAAATGAGCACCCTGGTTGGCAAGTGCCCCGAGGGCCGGATCTTCACCGCTTGTTCCATGCGGACTGTCGTTAAAAGGATTTTTCATCGGTGTCCAGCCGCTGTCTGCTGTCCATACTTCGCGCAGCTTTTCTCCGTCCCAATCATAAGAAACAAGTGCCGCACGTGTATAGTAGCCGCGTGCAAAAACGGCGGATGGTGTTTTGCCGTTTAAGTATGCGACTCCTGCAAGAAACCGGTCGACCCGGTTGCCTGGCTCAATCCGGCTCATCGCATAATCTCCCCACATCAGTCCATCATCATGACGGCTGACTCCATACGGGATGGTTTCCATCTCGGCACCGGTCTCTCCGTTAAATACCGTTATATACTCAGGACCGCTTACAATAAAACCTTCGAAATTTCGTAAATTATTACGTGTACTTCTTGCTGGAGCATACACATCCATAAAGTAGTCAGCTAATTTTTGAGCGTCTTCTCGAGACAACGGATACGTGTATTGTGGCTCAATGCCAAAGCTTTCTTCCAATGTTTTCGGCCAGCTGCCATTTACAACTTCTTCATGCTTATGCCAATTTATAAACATCTCGACAACGTGATTGTAGTAATCTTTTTTGCTCATTCGATAGTCACCAGTATGGACATAACCTGCTTCTATATCTTCCTTTGGCATCGTAATATATTTTTGGGATATCACATCGCCTTTGTCGTTATAACGAATAATTTTGGTGCCTGGTGCCGTTTTAAACATTGATTCCGCTTTGCCGTCCCCGTCAAAGTCGTACACAAGAAATTGAGTATAGTGTGCACCCGAGCGAATATTGACGCCAAGGTCAATCCGATATAAAAGCTTGCCTTCAAACGTATAACAGTCAATGTAGGTATTGCCTGTGTAGCCAACCTGCGATACATCCTTTGAATTAGACGGGTCCCATTTGACGAAAAATTCATAGCGGCCGTCTCCATCTACATCACCGACACTCATGTCGTTCGCTGAATACGTATACCGTTCTCCGGCTGGTGTAACACCGTCTGCAGGCTTTTGCAGTTTTAAATCATGGTATTGCTGCTTCCATGGCTGTACTGTATCACTTTGATTTAATTCTTTGCTGTTTTTAACCGCGCGGACAAAATAGGAAGCATTTGCTGTCCCAGTTGGATCAACAAAATTGGTACTGTCTTGAACAGCTGCGATTTTTTGTCCGTTCTTATAAACGTGAAAATCCACACCTGTCATGCCCGTTTCGGCGTACCCATCCACTTCGTTTCCGAGGAGCCGCCAGCTGAGAAAGACACCGCTTGATGTTGGAACAGCCTGCAGCCCTCTATCCAGTGCTTCGAGCTGTATAGCTGCGGGAGGCTGTGTTGTTTCTTCGTTTGCTGCATGAGCCGCCCCTGTCCATGAAGATAAAAGCAGCGGCAGCGCTGCAATAGGGGCGATCATTTTCGATTTAATATACATGAACTTTTCCACCATCCTCTTTTTGCAAACGTTTTCAAAATTCTCCCTCAGTATAATTTGTTTATTTAAGCCTTAACAGGTAAAAAGCAGATGAAATTGTTTAAAAAACCGGGAGACTTTTCACATGAAAATCATTTTCAATTATGAGTTGACAGATTTGGAAACACCGGGTAAGATAATACTTGTAACCGGTAATGATAATCATTATCACTTTAGCTTTACCCCACCGATTCATTGTGCATTGTTTGGCGGTCCGAATGCCCATCCGGACCGCCCCCTTTTTTGTTCTTTTTTAATAAAATGTAAAAAATTTGTAAAGTTCTTCCCACCCTGTTTATTCCTTCTTCCATCTGGGAAGTAGATGACTGTTTTTCATTCTATCTTTTTTCAAGGAGGAGTTCGGTATGGATTCTATGCTGAAAAAGAAGTTTGCGGCCGGCGGAATGACTATGTTTTTAACGATTGGCGCTTTAGCAGGCTGCGGCGGTTCTGAAGAAGAAACGGATACTGATACAGACACCGAGGAAATGGAAACAGAAGAAACAGAAATGGAAGATGAAAAAGAAAGCAATTAACGTAAATAAAAGCCCGGACTTCTACCTGGTCCGGGCTTGACTGTGTATTTAGAATTTTTTTCGAAAATAAACGGGTAATCCAATGCTATACGTATGTTATTTTAAATGGTTTCATTTCAACGTAAAAAACGGGCAGCCATTACGGCTGCCCGTTTTGCTTATCTTCCAACTCCAAGATACGTAAGTGCCTGCGGAAGGCCGTGAAATGTTTCAAGCCGGCTGAAATCCAAACCTAACTGAATTGCTGTCTGTGCTGTTTCCGGCCGCATGCCGGATACAACCGTTTGAATACCAAGGAGCTGCAGCGACTGGGTTAAGCCAAACAATTGATTGGCCACAAAGGTGTCAATCACTTTCATGCCGGAAAAGTCTATCACCAAATGCCCTACTTGCTGTTTGGCACATTTTACTGGGATGGATTCCAGCAAAGACTTGGCTCTTTTTTCATCCATCGCACCGATCAAAGGCAAAATAGCAATTCTTTTGGAAACCGGGATCACCGGCGCATCTATCTCCTCAATCAGCTGCTCCTGGCCCTGCAGACGGCTGCGGGTTAAATAATAGTAACGGGTAGAAAACTCAATGACCAACGTATCTAAAATGGAATGATACACGGTACTCCAGTTTAAAGTATCTTTTTTATCAATGTCTTCTTTTTCTAAACTGTATTCTGTGATAAAGTCCCAGATCAGGTTTCTTGTTTTGTTAAGCGCCTCAATGACTTCATAAATGGGTGTATCCCACTCAAGGCGGGTGTTCACCACAATTTCGGTCCATTCCTTCAAGTTTTGTTCAAACAATGTTTGATCCGGCAAAAAACCGCTTGCGATCGTATGAATGGTAAAAAGATGCTGTTCTTTTAATTCTTTTTGAATCACAGAGCCGGCATTCTTTGCGTAAACAGACCTATCTGTTTTTTGTCTGGCTTCAAACCATTTTTTGCTTATATCAGCCGCATTCAAACGGATTGCTTCATAAAGAGCCTGGTCTTTTTTCTCCAATTCTTTTTCCTCCATCGCCATGTTCTTTCTTCTTATTTATTATACCGCTTTCCCCACTCAAAGAAACGATAAAACCAAGTCCAAAAAAGACGGATGCGGCTGCTCATATGCTATACTGAAACAAGAAAGGCGGATGAACATGGAAATCACCATTACACCGGCTGCGGTCGAAAAAATACATGCACTAAAAAACCGGGAGAACGGTATATTAAAGCTAAAATGGGATACAGAAGGAAACGGATGTGTGCTAAACGGCATTCCAACGCTTTGGTATGTGGATGAAGCTGATTCAGATCACGACGTGCTGCTTCAAACAAATGCGATGCCGATTTTAGTGGAAAAGCCGAAGATGGTTTTTTACGACGAAGCTGTTAAAATTGATTTTTCTCAGGAAGCCAATACATTTCAGTTGAAAAGCGCAAATCAAATGCTGAACGGCAGAATGGCTTTTCGCAATAAATAAAAAAAGCGGCTGCTTTGGCAGGCCGCTTTTTATTTTGCTTGTTTGAGGGTCACAACGACGATTTCCGGACGGTTAAAGATACGCTGTGGAGCCAGACTGTTGCCCAGCCCCCGATTGACCACCATTGTAGAAGAGCCAAGCATATGGGCGCCGGCCGTATAAGAAGGAAAAAAACCCTGCCCCGGAGCAAATAAGCCGCCTACAAAAGGCAGCCGTACCTGGCCGCCGTGCGCATGCCCTGTAAAAATCAAGTCCATTTGAGCCTCAGCATAAAGAGAAAAAAGCTCAGGACGATGGGAAAGCAAAACGGTATACTGATCCCGCTGTTTAATGCTCTGTTTTGCTTGCTGTATGGCTTCCCCCGTTTCAATCCTAGTCGGATCGTCAACCCCCACAAGATTGATCGCTTCTCCGTCCCGCTGGATAACCATACTTTCATTTTGAAGTACGTGAACCCCCATTTTTTGCAGCCGATCTTTTTTTGCTGCAAAGTCTCCTTCCTCATGATTACCGGTAACAAAATAAACGGGTGCAATGTTGACCATTTTCTTCATTAAATCATAGCCCTCTGCTTCACCGCCCCGCCTGAAATCAATTAAATCGCCTGTATATACAATGATATCCGGTTTTTCCCGTTTCACCTTTTCGGCAAGCACTTGCTGATGTTCCCCAAATGATTTGCTGTGCAGGTCTGACAACTGTACAATCCGGTATCCACTAAAGGCAGCTGGAATTTTTTCCGATTGTACTTGTAGTGCTGTAACAGTTAAGACATTATTTTGTATGTAGAAAAACAGCCCCAGCAGGATGAGAAAAAGAAAAAAAAGAATAAGACGCTTGCTATTTTGCCGCTTCACGTTCGTCTCTCCTCTTCCATTCTTCCTCCAGCAGGCTCATCTCCCAAAGACTCCAATACTCCTGCCCGCACTTGCGTACATCGCGAAGCAGCCCTTCTTTTTGAAAGCCCACTTTTTCATAGCAGGCAATCGCTGCATGATTAAAATCAAAGACCCCAAGACTGACACGATGCATTTTAAAGGTACAAAAAGCAAGCTCGACTGCTGCTTCAATCAAGCAGACGCCGAGACCACAGCCGCGCATAGATTCGTCACCGATCAGAACTTTTCCAATCCGCGCAGAGTCATTGCGCCGGTCGAGTTTTAATGAAAGATGTCCAACCATCTTCCCGGTTTCCTGCTCAATGGCTTTGAAAACAAAGGTATCTGAGGATGGCTGATTGGCTTCTTTTATATATTGTTCAAGCTGATAAAGGTGGAGCGGAAACTCAAAAGCAGAACCCGCCCACTGAATCATAAAAGCCTCACTTGGAATCCATTGCATCAGTGTTCCGAAATCTTCCCGTGTAAAATGCGCAAGTTCAATCATTTAATTCCCCCTGTCCGCCACATACTCCAATCTGCCATGATCGTAACCCAATCATAGAATGGACACCTAAACCCAAATGCTTTGCAAAATGCAGAGAATGAAAAAGGCGGGCTTCCCAGCAAAGCCCGCCTTTTCACCTACAATACACGCTTAATTGACTTAATCGTTTCAGAGTGAAGCCCCTCATGGTAAAGACTGTATGTCAGCATTTCTTCAACAGACAAAAGTGTTAAGCCGGCTGATGTGGTAAATGGCTCAGCAAGCGGGTGCGGCAGGCGGTTTGCTGTCTGCCGCTTAATGCGTTCTGCCTGATCTTTTAAAAGCGCACGCAGTTCATCCATTTTCGGCACCCCGCCCTGCCAGTCAGCTGGCTTTGTACCGCGTCCAAACCAGCTGTTAAACTCGTCCGGCATTACCATTTTATCACCGGTAAAATGGAAGCCGAACCGCTCTTGTACCAAATAAATATGTCCGAGATTCCACTTAATATTGTTATTGAATCCAGCTGGCACAAGATGCGAGGTTTCTTCATCAATTCCTTCTACTTCTTTGAGTGTCAGCTTGCGAACAAATGCTAACTGGTTAAATAAAAAATGACCCATGCCCATTTCTCCTTTTTGCTGCTGTTTTATTTTTTATGCGGAATGAGGAAAGCTTTATCCATCCGTTCATAGCCCTGTTTTGGATAAAAACCGATCGCTTCCGGCGCGGATAGAAGCACAAGCGCTACTTCATCGCTCAACTCCGCTTTTACTTGTTTTAAAAGTGCCGCACCGATTCCCCGTCCTTGATGCTCTTTTTTAACAGCCAAATCGGAAATATAAGCACAGTACGAAAAGTCCGTGAGTACGCGCGCGATTCCAATCAGTTTCTGCTCCTGCCATGCTTCGGCTATCAGATCCGCATGGTCAATCATTTTCTGCAGACGAAGCAGATCGTCTGCCGGGCGGCGAATACCAGAGGATTGAAAAACCTCCGCCAACTGAGCAGCCGTAATGCCCGTATTCAGTCGATATGTAACCATGTTAAAAGCCTTCCTTCCCGCCTTCGTCATCTTTTCTTGTTTTACATTATAATCTCTTATACACGTTTTTCCAATTAAAAGAAAAAAGCTGTCTCGCAATAAAGACAGCTTCAGACTGTAGACAAACTATATGGATGACCGTGCACATGAATGGAATGGATCGGCGGCGTCTCCAGGCAGCTCCGCTTTCCATGGGGCAGGCGCTGAGCCCGGCTTCACCGGTCTCCGCTGCCCGCTAGTCCCATAGGAGTCTGCGCCGCCCTCCCGCTGCCAAGTCGCTTGCGACAAAATGGTATAGAGCGAATAAGGTCCTATCTTTCTGTTTAAAAAAGAGAAAATTCTATTCGTTCTTTGCTTATGGATCTTCCACACCACTTAGTGAAGCCTTCCGGACGAAGACTCCTGCGGGAAGTACAGTGAGTCGGGAGACCCCGCAGGCGCAGCTGAGGAGGCTCCCGCACTGCCTTAGGATGCGCGAAGTCCGGCAGGCTTCACTTGTCGGCTCTTTTTTAAAAGCGAAAAACTTTGTTACACACTGAAAGCTGTCTTGTATAAAGACAGCTTTTTTTCTTACATCGTCTGTTCTGCTTTTTCTAATAGATTTGTAGTCAGCTTTGACAAGCCCTCGGTTGTCTGGCTGATTTCCTGTATGGAAAGAACAATTTGATCCAGGTCTTCTTTGTTGCGGCCAAACATCGTTAAGTAGTTTTCCATTTCCATTTTAACCGTTGCCAGGCCGCCCTTTACTTGCTGCAGCTTCAACTGCGAATGTTCGTTTGATTGATTCACGTCTTCCATCTCACTGACAAGCCGGGTAATATTCATATTGTTTTGAACGATTAATTCGTTAATGCTGCTGCTCATTACTTTTGAATGTTCGGCAAGCTTACGCACCTCACTGGCAACAACGGAGAAGCCTTTGCCATGCTCTCCTGCACGCGCAGCTTCAATGGATGCATTCAGCGCAAGCAAATTGGTTTGATCGGCAATGTCCTCGATCCCTTTTGTAATGCCAATGATTTCTTCTGAAGCTTGTTTTAATTCACTAATCCCCGTCAGGGAAGCACTTACTTTCTTTGTTGACTGCTTAAATTGTCCTTCCATCTCTTCCATCTGCTTTTCGTTCTGAAGTGTTAAATCAACCAAATTTTTACTGCTTTTTTCCGTTTGATCTGTTTCCTTTAACACCTGTTCAGCCCGGGAGCTTGTATCTAAAATCGCTGCTTCTGTTTGTTCAACGGATGCCGCTATTTCCTGGCTGACTGAAACAATCTCCTGCTGCAGTGTATATTTCGCTTCGTTTGCCCGGTGTACTTCATCCATCCGCACATTCATGTAGTGATCAATAACCATTTGGGCATCCAAGTTCATAGCGTGTGTAATCGCTTGAATCGCTTGAGATAACCGTTCCGGCTCGTGCTGATAATGCTCAACGATTTTCGGAATGATTAATGTGCTGAACGCGGAGTAAGAAGCAATAAACCATGTAACCGGGACTGAAAACCGGCTGTGTGTCTGCCCCATCTGCTTGCGCATATCTAAAAATGACTCATCGATTTTTCCAGTCAGCAGGCTGCCAAAATAATCGCCAAATACTCGTTTTAACCGTTCCCGGCTTGAATGATCCTGTGCAATTTTGACCATCTCCGGGCTTTTTACTAAATGATCAAGCACATTTTCCAGCACTTCATCTAAAATAGCGTTCATAACTGGAGCCATTTGTCTAAGCGTGTCCACCTGCTCCTGCGTATAGCCCATGTAGTAAAGGCGAGGAGCTAAACGGTTATCGGGCGAAGCGGCTATCCTTGACTTGTCAGGAAATTGTACAGACGCTTTAAACTCTCTTACTTGTTTATCTTTAAGGAAAGAAAACATAGTGATCCTCCATATTCTATAAGGTGCATTTTCTTTTTATTATGGCGGATCAAGATAGGTCTTTGCAACTACAAGCGTGCTCCGAATAAGTCTTTTGACATCCGTTATCCTGTATATGCATTCAGGAATTTATTCCTCTTTTTTCCTCCACAGAGCAGATTTCACTTCTCCTTCAACAAAAGAAGGAGCTTTAATGCCAAGAAGGTTATACACATTCGGAGCCAGATCGAGCGTGGATACTTTCCCAATCGTGCTTCCTTCTTTAAATGAAGGCCCTGTTGCCATAAAGACGGGGCGCAAATCCTGTTTGGTCGAGTTTCCACCGTGTGTGCCTAATTCAACTGATGGCTTGCTGAAACGGCTCGTACCGTTTGCCATCATGTATCCCGGTGCACCAATCAACAAAATATCTCCAGCATGAGCATGGCCAAGCGGCTTTTTCTCCGTATCCTCAGGCGACAGAATCGTTTCATATGGATGAATCGTTTCTTTTAAGCCCGCTTCCCATATTCCTTTCATACTTGCTTCCGGCAGCTTTGACAGCTCTTCTTTTTCTTTGCCGGAAAGAACAGCTTCAAAGCCGAGCTCCAGCATATCATTTCGGTTTTTCTGCTTTATTTCTGCTGTCTTGAATGCGTCGATGGCCTGGCGCTTCACATCGTCAAACTCATCTTTTTCTACAATGCCTTTTTTCTCGGTTACTTTGGCATTAATATATACATGGGCGGCTGAGCCGCTCGGTACGGCATATGCTTTCGTTTTGGAGTAATCAATCGTGCCGTCTTCGTTTGTTTTAAGAAGGCCCGCTTTCTTCAGTACGGCATTCGGCTCAAGCATCGTGTGTGCCGCTTCCATTCCATGATCTGATACGACAAATAAATGGTCATTGTCATCCATGGCTGCCACTGTTTTTCCAACTGTATCATCTGCCAGCTGGTACGCCCATTTGATATACGCTTCATAACGGTCTGCTTTTTTCTTCGTATAGCCTGGCTGGCGCGGATCCGTCAGCGTATATTTGTGCTCCTCATGATCAATCTGGGGACCATAAAAAAACAGTGCATCAGGCTTATACGTGTTCTTTATATAAAGAGACACATCTGTGATCCATGTATCGAACCGGGCACTGATTTGCTCATATTCTTCGCGGGTAATCCATTTTTTCTTCAACGCATCATCCTCAGACTCAACGGGAAAAAAGCCAAATTGCTCTGTAATGCCGGCTTCAAATCCGGCCGGTCCGCTAAACAAGCCGGATGTAACGGCTGTTTTAAAAAACGGTACCGGCTTCGTTAAATCCGTTGTTTCACCTTTTACCTTGAAGGTAAAGCCGGCATGCTCCCCTTTGTCCATTGTCAGCGGGACTGTACCCCATTCATCGCGCTTTGCACGTCCGTCTTCTGCGTTTATCTGCTTGTCCTCAGAAACGGTAAACTGATCGTAGTTTACACGCCCGTCATCCGTTGTATCGACTGCGAGAACAAACAATGTTCGGTTTTTAGCTTTTTTCAGCTTCAGCGGCAGGACAGCTTCCTGCGGCGGACTAAAACTTTTTGGTGCCCCTTTCCAGCCCGGTGCCTCCTTGAACGAAAGCTCGTTTAAGCTGGCTTTTGCCCATGTGTCCCCATAGAAAACAGAGTAATCCGCCGTCTGGTTTTTCGTTTCTGGATTGGCTCCTGGAAATGCGACGGTCGCGGTTGTTTTTCCCTGCCGGCTTGCTTCGCTCCAGATTGGGGATACATGAATGGTTGTATGAAAAGCATCATCTTTATTATTGAACTTTTTTTCTGGATCGTGGAACTGATTGCTGACAATGCCTGTTTTATCCGGAGTGGCACCTGTCGAGAGAGCAGCATGAGATGGGGCCGTTAAGGACGGTACAATCGTTTCCGGCTTTTTTGCCCACACTCCTTTTTCGATCAGTGCCTCCATATTTGGCAGGTCGCCCTCTTTTATGTATTTTTCCGTTAAATCCTGACGCATGCCATCAAAGGAAATCACGATGACATCCTGGTCTTTTGATTGGGTCCCTGTTTTTGCTTGAGCTGCAAAAGGATTCAGGCAAATCGACAGCCCGGCCGCTAACAGCAACAACTTCTTCATTTTTCCAGCCTCTTTTCTCTATAAAAGTACGGTGTTCTTTACCCGACAGAGAGGCGAAATAGGCCTGTTTCTTTTTGGCAGCTTCATCTTTCTGAAAGAAGTTCTATTTTTTATCGAAGCGGGTATACTGAAAATACTTTTATTCTACGAAGAAAGGTTTGAGAAGCATGTTTGTCAAAACCGTCCACATAAGAAGCTTTACCCCGCAAACCGCTGTTCCGCTTGTTCATTTAGCCAGCCAGTTCGTATCCGATATTTATCTGCATTATCAAAACCGGCACGTCAATGTGAAATCGATTATGGGGGTGCTGGCACTTGGTTCACCCAATGGAGAAATGACGCTCACAGCTAAAGGAATCGATGAATACGAGGCCATTAAAGCCATCGGAGCAGCACTTGAACAAACAGAAACACGCCCCGCTTCATAGCAGGGCGTGTATTTTATGGGAAGATGGAATTGTGTCAACCCGTCCTAACACCCTGACTCATTTTTCTGTTTACCAGCGGAGCCCGCGGATAAAAGCAGAGAGCTCCTCCTTGGCTGAATCAGAAATGGCCCATGAACGGATTTCTTCTTCAATTCGGGGCAAAGTAGTATATTCTCTTACAAATCCATTGAGGCGGGCGGTCAAAGTTGAATCGGTAAAAGAAGCGGGTGTCGTAAATACAGAGGCGAGTTTTTCCGCTGCCCGCTTAAACCGTTTTAAATGATACTTTTGATGCCGCTCTTCTGCAGGGGTAAAAACGGAAAACTTCTGAATCTCTGTTTCAATCTGTTCCCTTCTCTTCATTTCAAGCTCACGCTTGACCTGCTCAATGGTCTGCCTTTGTTCATCATTATGATAAAAAAGAAGCGACATATACTGGCGGTCTTTGTATTCTGTACGGTTTGTTGATGTATGATTTGCCCAAAAGATATGAAGAATTTCTTTAAAAGAGAGGATATCCGGATCAAATTCAATCTGTACCGTCTCTGTGTGATCTCCCATTTGCCGGTAGACCGGATTACTTGTTGTACCACCCGCAAAGCCGGTTTTTGTCCGAATCACACCGGGCAGGGCACCAAAACGAGCGTCCGGGCTCCAAAAACAGCCCATGCCAAATGTAGCGGTTTGACGGTTTGACATGTGCGCCTGCCAGTTTGCTTCAATTTCTGCAATGGTACGCATGATTTCCCTCCTATACATATGAATCAAAACGAAATAAACTCCGGGCAGCTGAGGCCCGGAGCCGTTAGTCTTCAATGGCAACTGTAAAAGCGCCTGTTTCTTCAGCAGTAATGACCGCTTGTTTTTGTTTTCCTTTATGATCTACGCTGTACGTTTGAATTAACGCGTTCAACTTAGCTGAATCGGTATCAAGGCTTGTATCGGCAGGCTTTGCATCCATTGGCAGAAATCGCTTCGCCAGCTCTACCGCTGCCTGCGTACCCATCGGTATCGAACTTGACAGCTTATGTACGTTTTTTTCTTCGTCAATCCAGCACGTTAATTTGGCATTGATGCCGGGAACTTCAAATAAGATCATTTCATTGGTTGATTCGGGCGACGGCTGGCCGCATACATTCACAAATGCCTGAAGGGAGTCTCCCACTTTTGGATATCCATGATGCATGTAAATCACTCCTTTGACTAGATGGTCTGCTCTTTGGCTTTACCCTTATCTTCATCCACTGAAACGCCTGTGCCACCTAAGTGGAATCCTTCCAAAAGCGATATCATTTGCTACCGCTTTTTCTGCATGTTTCTCCCCTGCAAAACAAATAGTATAAGCAAACAGAAGAGGTGGTGAAAAAACATGGCAAACAATAACCGGCAGCAGCTTCTTGTCCCTGGGGCAGAACAAGTTTTGGAACAATTTAAATACGAAATTGCCAGCGAATTTGGTATCACGCTTGGAGCAGATACTACTTCGCGGGCAAACGGCTCAACAGGCGGCGAAATCACGAAACGACTAGTCCGCCTTGCTCAGCAAGAACTTCAAGGCTAATTTTTCTTACGCATGCATCCTGCAAAATTGAAACGGAAAACCAGTTTGGTTTTTGACGCTTTATTTTCAGGGGCATGCGTACTTATTCTTTCTCTTCTCCCCAAATTGATACATACTGCTGCTCTATTTGGAATGCACGCTCGTTCCATTTTAACACGTTTTGCACATAGCCAAGGCGATCTGCGTTATATCGTCCGGCAATGCCCTGCCATGCATTTAACTCATACACGCCGTTACGGTCAAAGTCAATCGGGTACAGTCCTGAAATCGGTGAGACCCATCCTTCAACCGGCTGCTTTAATGTGCCGTCCGAGTTATAGATTTCGTTCAAGTAAGCAGCCCCTTTTGTTGTCAGGTCTAATATATACCGTTTAGCAGGCTGCCTGCTTGTCACTTCTGCTTTGTAATCATTTTGGTACTGGACACTGTATTGTGTTTGCTTGTTAAACAGAGCTGTGTCAAAAATCAAATAAAAACGGCCGCCAGCATAGGAATATACATAAGCGTAAACAGTGCCGCCGCTCCCGCCTGTATCGGTCACCACCAGAATGTCTTTTACTCCATTGCCGGTAAAGTCGCCGAGAAATACCGTTGGGTTGTAGCCCGTGTTTTCAGGCAGCATAAGCCGGAAAGAACCACCTGTACGCCTGTCCTGAACAACGAGTGTGATCTGCTGCAAAAACGAACTGCCGGCCGTTTGAACGGCTGTTAAGTACACAATATCCGGCACCCGGTCTCCCGTGACATCACCATGGTGCACTTGAATGACTTGTTTTTCGTCCATTAGGGCGCTCCTCTCCGCTGTTTGAAACCTCTTACCATTCGTATGCATACAGCGAAGATTTTAGACAGCATAAAAAAGACAGGAACCTAGGTTCCTGTCTTTTTTATTTTATTAATTGTGGAAATTCGTTCCGTCCGTTGTTGCTTCGACGATACCAGCACGAATGACGAAGTCACCGAAGTGCTCGCCTTCCTGGCGCTCATTTGCGTAGCGGGAAAGAACGACGCGCAGTTCTTTTAAGATTTCTTCTTCTCCAATGTTTTCACGGTACATTTTACTTAAGCGGCTGCCGTCATGTGCAGCGCCCAAGTACATGTTATATTTGCCGACTGCTTTTCCGATAAAGCCGATTTCGCCAAGTGCGTGGCGGGCACAGCCATTCGGGCAGCCAGTCATACGAATCGTAATTTCTTTGTCGCGGAGGCCGTTTTCATCAATGATTTCATCAATTTTATCCATTAAGCCCGGCAGGTAGCGCTCAGCTTCTGCCATCGCAAGGCCGCATGTCGGCAGGGCTACGCAGGCAAGTGCACTGCGGCGGATCGCTGAATGGTGGCGTCCTTCTGTTAATCCATATTGGTCAATGAGCGCCTCAATTTTTTTCTTGTTTTGGGCAGACACATTCCCAATGATCAAGTTTTGATTGGCAGTGAGGCGGAAATCACCTTTGTGTACTTTTGCAATTTCCCGAATACCCGTCATCAACTGATATTCAGGGTAATCCACAATCCGGCCGCCTTCAACAAACATTGTAAAATGCCATTTGCCTTTTACGCCTTTTTGCCATCCGTACCGGTCACCATTATGGTCAAAATGGAAATCGCGTGCTTCTTCAAGCGCCCAGCCAAGGCGGCGCTCAAGCTCTGCTTTTACGTTTTCGAGGCCAAGACGGTCAACTGTATATTTAAAACGGGCATATTTACGAACAGAACGGTTTCCGTAGTCGCGCTGAATCGTAATGACTTTTTCCGCAAGATCAACAACTTTATCAGGTGTTACAAAGCCAATTACTTTTCCGAGCTGCGGATATGTTTGTGTATCACCATGGCTCATCCCCATACCGCCGCCGATTGTTACGTTAAAGCCAGTCAGCTGGTTGTTTTCAACGATGGCAATAAAACCAAGATCCTGTGAAAACACATCAATATCGTTAGAAGGCGGTACCGCGATCCCGATTTTAAACTTACGCGGCAAGTACAGCGGACCGTACATTGGTTCTACTTCTTCCGTTTCCGGCGTGCCGGCTACTTTTTCTTCCCCAAGCCAAATTTCATGATAAGCACGTGATTTCGGAAGCAGGTCATCACTCAGCTGTTTTGCCAGTGCGTGAACTTCTGTGTGAACCTCCGACTGGTATGGATTTGATGTAGCCATTACGTTCCGGTTTACGTCTCCGCATGCCGCAATCGTATCCATCATCGTTGAATGAATGTCTTGAATCGTCTGCTTCATGTTCCATTTTAAAATCCCGTGGATCTGGAACGTTTCACGTGTTGTTAGTTTTAGGGTGCCGTTTCCGTATTTATGCGCCAGGGTGTCCATCATCAGCCACTGGCTTGATGTTGCTACACCGCCCGGAAGGCGCACGCGCAGCATGAATTGATATGCCGGCTCTAATTTTTGTTTTTGTCGTTCTGTGCGCAAGTCACGATCGTCTTGCAAGTAGCTGCCGTGGTGTTTCATCAAGCGGTTGTCATCTTCTGGAATACCGGCTGAGATGCGGTCCTGCATCACTTCTGCAAGTGTGCCGCGCAATAAATTACTTCTCTCTTTAATGCCTTCTACATCACTTGGCGGGCCTTCTGGTGCGCGCAGCTGGTGAAGGTCATTTACCGTTTTGCTCATTGTGCTTGTCCCCTTTCGATCATAAAACTTAATATACGTCGCGCTGGTAGCGTTTTTGCTGCTGCATATCGGCTACATATTTCTCTGCCTGCTCGCGGCTCATGCTGCCTTCTTTTTCTACAATATCAATCAATGTCTGGTGTACGTCGTGAGCCATATTTTTCTCGTCGCCGCATACGTAAACGGCAGCGCCTTGTTGAAGCCATTCGAACAATTCCTTGCTGTTTTCCTGCATCCGGTGCTGTACATATACTTTTTCGGCTGTATCGCGTGAGAATGCCACATCCATTTTTGTCAGCACACCGTCTGCCAGCCACTTCTGCCATTCAGTCTGGTACAGGAAGTCGGTTACGAAATGCTGATCTCCAAAGAACATCCATGCTTTTCCGTCAGCACCTAACTCTTCGCGCTCCTGCATAAACGCGCGGAATGGAGCTACGCCTGTTCCTGGTCCGATCATAATAACCGGTGTTTCCGGATTTTCCGGCAGCTTGAAGTTGTCGTTATGCTGAATGTAAACCGGTAATGTATCGCCTGGCTCTAAACGCTCGGCACAAAGAATCGAGCAAACACCACTTCGGTCACGGCCATTCGCATTATAGCGGACCGCACCAATTGTCAAATGTACTTCATCAGGATTCGCTTCTAAGCTGCTGGCGATCGAGTAAAGACGAGCCGGCATTTTCCGAAGTACATTCACAAAATCCTGAGGTGAAACGCCAAATGGTCCAAATTGCTGTACTACATCAAGCAGGTCGCGGCCGTTTATGTAGGCTTTCACTTTCTCGCTATCGCCGATTAAGTCATGAAGCTCATCTACGCCCGTTAACTGAGCGATTTTTTCCAGCAATGGTTTTGTTAATACTGTTATTTCATAATGTGTTAAAAGTGCATTACGCAATGAAAGGACATCGCCTTGTTTGTTAATCGTCACTGTTTCATCTGGATTCCAGCCAAATGCCGCAATCAGTTCATCAACCAGCTTTGGATCGTTTTCTGGATAAATGCCAAGCGCATCACCCGGTTTGTACGTAAGACCTGATCCTTCAAGAGAAAGCTCAATGTGGCGTGTTTCTTTGTTTGAACCGCGTCCATTCAAATTAATGCTTTCAAGGATTTCCGCACGAAACGGGTTCGTTCTTGAGTACTCAGATTCTGCCACTTGTGGACCTGCTGCTGCCGGTGCCGCTTGAGCTGCTGCTGGCGCCGATGCCTCGGACAAGCTTTTTACGACACTGTCAATCCACTCTGCTGCCGGCTCGTCGAAGTCAAGATCACAATCAACGCGCGGTACGATACGCTTGCCGCCGAGTTCTTCTAAACGCTGATCAAACTCTTTTCCTGTCTGGCAGAAAAATTCATACGAGCTGTCGCCAAGAGACAGAACAGAAAATTGAAGATCATCCAGTTTTGGCGCACGCTTGCCATGAAGAAATTCATGGAATGTGATGGCATTATCCGGCGGATCGCCTTCTCCATGTGTGCTGGCTACAATCAGCAAATTTTGTACTTTTTTCAGATTATTTGGCTTAAAGTCACTCATTGCCGAAACCGTGACGTTAAATCCGTTTGATTCGAGCGTTTGGCCGGCTTTTTGGGCTAAGCGCTGTGCATTACCCGTTTGAGAACCGTATAAAATCGTTACATCTTTCGACACAGCTGGAGCAGGTGCCGCTGAAACAGCTGCAGACGGAGAAGCGGCTAAAAATCCACCCAGCCATACCTTTTGCCCTTCTGTAAGTGTTGGCAGAAGGCGATTCAGGAGCTCTGCCTGCTCCTCATTAAACGGACTGTTCGTTACTTGAAGTTGCAACACGATCCACCTCACAAATTTATAGGAAAATTCTTTTTAACGCCATAATAATACATTTATCGTAGTCGTATTATTCCTACAAGTCAAGTCGGTTTTAATTATATCAACCATTAGCAATTACTTATAGTACAGCAAAAAAAGAAAAGTTCAGTCTCTTTTCATTAAAAACGGCACCTTTCTTTTAAGAAAAGGCGCCGTCAATCAAATTATTTTTCATCGTGTGTAGGATGTGCTCCTGGGTACTCTCTGGGCCGGTTTTCATGCAGATGCTTGAATTCGTACGTAAAGTTGCTCGCCACGTGCTGGTCTTTTTTCCACGGCGTACTTTTTCCTTCCACTGGTTTTTCGTTATCAATTGGCTGTCCATAAGCCCCTTCTGGAAATTCTTCCGGAATCAAGGTCAACTGGTCCCGTACATTGTACAATTCTTTATAATCCGTTTTCTTGTCCACTTGCTCACCTCCTTTTTACTTAGTATGTCCTGGCTTGCTGTTTGTTTTATTCGTGACAATGCAGGGAAATAATGAGTAAAAGAAAAGATTAAGGGGGACTTTAATAATGGACAAACCAACATGGGTCGTGGATAAATCCCAGAGCCTAGTTTATGCTGCTGTCAATCATGTGAAGGGTTCCTTCCCTTCGTATGAAGCGACAATTGAAGCCGAGGCAGATCATTTAGTAACGGCGAACATCTCGTTTAATGTGGATCTATCCACCATACAAACAGGCAATAAGGAACTTGATGCCCACTTGATATCAGAGAAGTTTTTTGATGTGGAAAAATACGCAGAAGTACGGTTTATCGCTAACAATATTTTGGATCAGGAGAACGGGCAATACGAACTCGTCGGCGACCTTTCCCTGCACGGCGTAACCCGGACAGAATCTTTTTTTGTTACGTTTAATGAGAAACAGAATTCCGACACGGGTGAAACCGCCCGCCTTCAGGCAAAAGCCGTCATTAAACGCAGCGATTACGGTTTAACGCTCGAAACAGGAGGCGTGCATATTGAAGACGACGTAGAGATTGTGCTGGATCTTCAGCTGGTGAAAGCTGCATGAACAAGCGGCTTGTCCATATAGCGGCTTGTGCGATGCTGCTGTCGGCCTGCCAACCGGGTGAACCTGAGCCCGAGCCGGCAGCCGAAAAAGCCGCACCCCTGCAGGAAATGGCCTCACAAAAAAATGGGTTGTCTCTTACCGTGCAAAACGTATCTGACAGCGCCTTAAGACTGATGATTCAAAACGGGCGTAACACTGATTTTACATATGGCCGCTCCTTCCGAATTGAACAGCAGCTGGACGGTACCTGGTATGCTGTGCCGTTCCAAAAAAACAGGGATGCTTTCGAAGAAATTGCACTGTTGTCTCCACCCCGCAAGCAAACCATTGAAACGGTTGACCTTGGCCGTCTCCAAAAACCGCTCGAAGCGGGCAAGTACAGAATCGTCAAAGCGTTTCGTTCTTTTTCTATCGATGAAAATGGACGAAGTGTGTATGGAACGGAATTTTGGCTGGCAGCACCTTTTGAGATTGAAAACTAAATCAGCTCCACACCATAAAGGTGTGGAGCTGATTTATGAAAAATATTTTTGTCACTCTGTTTCTTTTTTATCCTCCGAAAATGAAGCAGCGTCGACCCGTTTTCCTTTTGCAGCAAAGTCTTTTAAAAGACCTGCCACATCAATGCCGGTTAGTTCTTTTAATGGTTCCTGAATACCGAGCATCGTATCTGTGACACCTTTGCTAACCGTTGGAATGCCGGATCCGCTGCCTGTTTGAATCACTTTAATGGAATCTACATTATTCAGCGGCTGGGCCACTTTTTCAGCAAGCAGCGGCAGCATCTCAATAATTTTCTCTGTAATAATAACCTCGCCGTGCTCTTCAATGGCTTCAGCCAGCAATTGACGCGCCTTCGCTTCTGCTTCTCCTTTTTTCAAAACAACTTCTGCTTCGGCAAGACCGGCTTCCCGGATGATCCGTGCTTTTGCCGCCCCGTCAATTTCTGATTTTCGTGCTTCTGCTTCAGCCCGTTTCGTTGTTTCATAAAAGTCAGCATCTGCTTTTGCACGGCGGATTTTTGTTTCTTCCGCTTCAAGTGTTACAAGTCGTTCCCGCTCCAGCTGCTGAATTCGGAGCTGTTCTTCTTTTTCGCGGCTGATCAAGATAAGCTCTGCTTCTTTTACTTCTTTGGCCAGCTTGGCTCGTTCAAGCTCATATGATTGTTCAGATTTTGCCCGGGCCCGTTCGGTTTCTTCTTTGATGGCCGCGTCTTTTAGGTCTTTTGCTTTTTTTGCTTCAGCTGTGGCAATTTCACGTTTATACTCTTCCTCGCGTGCTTCCTGATCGGTTTTCGCTTTATGAATCCGCGTTTCCCGCTCGCTGTTTGCTTCGGCAATTTCCGCCTGTTTGCGTACTTCGGCAATGCGCGGGCGCCCGAGGTTATCCAAATAACCGTTTTTCGCATCTGCATCCCGAAGGTCCGTCAATCCAAGAGACGTAATTTTAAAACCCATTTCATCAAGCTGCTTTTGCGCAATTTCTGTTACCTGTTTATTAAAGCCTTCCCGGTCGCCGTTTATCTCTTCTACTGTCATTTTCGATAAAATCGCCCGCAGGTTGCTTCCTAGTACTTCGGTAATTTCCACTTCAATTTCAGGCTGCTCTTTTCCTAAAAACTGCTCCGCGTAGTTGGCAATGCCTTTTAATGTATCTGCCACTTTTACCATTGCAACAGCATCTGCTACGATCGGCACACCACCGTTTGTGTAGACGCGCGGCGTTGTCAGCTTTAATTGAAAGGACGTTAAATTGACGGGTGTTGAGGTTTGAAACATGCGCAGCCGATAGCCACCGCCACGGATAATTTTCATCGAGCGTCCCTCATCATCGGTAAAAATATTGGATTCCTTTTCAATATCACCAAGCTTTGGTCCTGTAATCACAAGCGCCTCGTTCGATTTAGCCGTCCGATAGCGCACTTTCATAAAAAAGTACCAAAGTGCAGCTCCGATAACAGCTAATACAAGAAGAATCATAATTATAAGAACAACATTTCCCATTTGCCTCTAACCCCTTTTCTCTATAGAATGGATTCTTTTTTCTATACGGAAAAATAAGGAAATAGTTTCGTTTATTTTATAAATAATGAAAACGACAGGTATTATACAATAAAAAAGTCCACAATCGTCATGATTGTGGACTTTTTTTGGCACCCCGGGCGAGCCCGAAATACGCAATCATCGCTAACATACTGGCCCCAAAGATCGTCAGTCCCATTGGAACAGCCGTATTTTCACCGGCAATGCCGACAAGCGGCGCTGTCAGTGACCCAAGCGCAAATGGAAGCAGGCCAAGAAGCGCCGACGCACTGCCGGCAATATGCCCTTGTGTTTCCATCGCAAGAGAGAAAGCGGATGTACCAATGATACCAATTGAAGAAACAAAAAAGAAAATCGGAATGACGATCGAATAAAGCGGTCCATGAATCAATACCATGATGACGAGCACGATGCTTGATATTGCCGACATCCACAAGCCGAACCGCAAAAATTTAGCTTCTGAAATGGTATCTGAAAACCGGCCGACTACTTGTGTACCGATCATAATGCCAATGCCGTTCATCCCAAACAGCAGGCTGAACAGCTGGGGAGATGCGCCATAAATATTTTGATACACGAAAGGTGTGCCTGAAACATACGCAAAAATCCCGCCGACCATAAAGCCCTGTGCAAGCGCGTAGCCCATAAACTCCCGGTTTTTCACAAGAGAACCGAAGCTTTTAAACGTTTGGGCAATATTGCTTGGCTGGCGCCGTTCGACCGGAAGCGTTTCATCCATTTTCCATGTTACGACAAGCATTAACCCGATGCCAATTGCGCTAAGGACAAGAAATACACCGGACCAGTCTGTAAAAGCGAGCACGCCGCCACCGACAATGGGCGCTAAAATTGGTCCAAGATTGTTGACAAGCATAAGCAGCGCAAAAAATTTCGTCAGTTCACGCCCGCTGTACATATCCCGCACAACTGCCCGGGAAACAACAAGACCGGCTGCTGCTGAAAATCCTTGAACAACACGTCCGGCAATAAACCAATAAATAGACGGTGCAAAGGCACAGAAAAGAGAAGCGGCAAAATATAAAAATAAAAAGAAGGCCAGCGGTTTTTTCCGTCCGCGCACATCACTCATCGGCCCGATCACAAGCTGACCCAAAGCAAGACCGATCAAACAAGCCGTTAAGCTGATTTGTACAAGCGACGCAGTTGTCCCGTATTCATCGGCAATCGTCGGAAACGATGGCAGGTACATATCAATCGTAAATGGGCCCATCGCTCCAAGCGCTCCAAGAAGAATCGCCATCTGCGTCCGCTTAATGGTACGTGTTTTTTCCAATTTATCCACCTCTTTTTCCAAAACAAAAAAGCGCTCGTCCAGAAGCCCATTTTGTTTCACAATATGAACAGTATAGCGGATTTGGTCCCGCTCGCCCAGCATTCTCGCTTGTTCTTTTCTGCTGATAGAATAAAAGAATCCTTCTTCTTTGCCCGTTTAAGCATATGCGTATAGTGGAACATATACACTGTTCCTCTGCGGGCCGTCTTCTGGGCTGAAAATAAAAAAGCAAATAGAAAATGAAACCTTTTTTTATTTAATTCGTAGAAAAGAAAAACAGGAAAGTAGGGATTTCATGTTAAAGAAACTTCTTCAACAAATACTGAATCAAAAATCTTCTCACAGCCGCCGTTATTCCAGCAGTGATCACAAATATCGAAAACATTCCCATCAATCTTCAAAGCACGGACACCGTCACTATAAGAAAAAACGCGGCTCTTCTTTCAGCTCTTACAGCAGCTAAAGCGTATGCGTATGATGTTTTCTAAGCTGATTGAACGACCGCTAAAGCCAGGCATTCTCATTGGCGGCCGGTTTCGGCTGGCAGGCCTGCTTGGCAGAGGCAGCTATGGCCTCACGTACAAAGCGAAAGATTTGCAAACGGGCCGGGATGTAGTAGTTAAACAGCTGCGCAACCGTAAACGGCACAAGCCAGCTGAGGTAAACTTCTTTTGGCAGGAAGCTCAGTTTTTACAGCAGCTTCGTCACCCGGCCATCCCCCGGTTTGTCGCCGCTTTTAAAAGGGAGGGCGTGCCGTTTTTTGTGATGGACTCGATAAACGCTCCCAATTTTGAGGAATTAATTTTTCATCAAAATCAACGGTATACTGAAAAAGAAGCATTCCGAATCCTATTAAAGGTCCTTTATGTCGTCCAATACTTTCATCGTCAAGGAATTGTTCACCGGGACTTGCGCATCCCAAATATTTTGTGGGATGGGACGGCTGTGCATGTAATCGACTTTGGCCTTGCACGGATTCTTGGCAGCAGCCCCTCCTCTAGGGGCAGACGAAAAAAAGAGCACCCGCTTTTCCGGGAGCTGTCTGTTCGAAGCGACTTTTTTGCGCTCGGTCATTTTGTTCTCTTTTTGCTGTATTCCACATTTGAACCTTCGTCTAAAAAAGAAAAAAGCTGGGAAGAAGAACTGACACTTTCTTTTCCAGCAAGGTATGTGATTCGTCGTATGCTCCAGCTGGACCAGCCTTATGGGACAGCGGAGGAGCTCATAGCAGATGTTCAATGTATCATAGATTCATCGAAAAAAGCGCTGCGTTTAATATAACGGCAGCGCTTTTCCTCTTTCGGCTTATTTGAAAAATGTTAAGCCGTTTTTTTTAAGCTTTTGTCTGAAAAAGTCGGCCGATAAAAAAGCTGCCCTTATGCCGGGGCAGCTTTGTATCATTGTTGAAACACCTGGTCAATTTTGCTGATTTCTTCTTGTGTAAGCTGAACATCCAATGTTTTTACGTTGTTTAATACTTGCTCAGATCGTTTTGCACCTGGAATAATAACGTCAATCGCATCACGTGTTAAGTACCATGCCAGCACTAAATGAGCCAGTTCTACCCCTTTGCTTTCTGCAATCGGGCGAATTTGATCGACTTTTTCAAGGTTCGCTTCAAACGCTCCTTTTTGGAAGTATGGCAGGCCATTGCGAAGATCATCAAATGTCGCATTTTTATCGTATTTGCCTGTTAAAAGCCCGGATGCAAGTGGGAAATACGGCACAAATGAAATGTTTTTCCCAGCAAGGTACGGGAACAATTCTTTTTCCGCATCGCGTGCAAGCAGATTATATTCTCCCTGAAAAACATCAACATAACCGTCTTTGTTCGCTTCCTTCAACTGATCGTGAGAGAAATTAGAGACACCGATATGGCGGATTTTCCCTGCATCTTTCAATTCCTTTAGCGCTCCAACCGCTTCATCTTTCGGTGTTTGTTCGTCTGGAAAATGGATATAAAACAAATCAATATAGTCCGTTTGGAGGCGTCCTAATGCTTCATCTACGGCATTTTTTAAGAAAGCCGGAGAATTGTCAAATTTTTCGCCATCATCCGTTAGAACATGCGCTGCTTTTGTAGCAATCACAGCTTCTGATCGATTTCCCCGCTCTTTTAACACTTCCCCAATCAATTCTTCTGAACGCTTCGGTCCGTAAATAAAGGCTGTATCGAGAAAGTTAACACCATGGTTAAGCGCTGCACGTACCATATCACGGCCGGCTTCTTCATCCAGGTTTGGATATAAGTTATGGCCTCCTACCGCATTGGCGCCAAAGCCAATCGGGTTTACACGCAAGTCTGTTTTACCGATTTGTACAAGCTTTGTCATTATGTATACATCTCCTTTTGCTTTTTTCCACCCTTTTCCTATTGCCGGAATGAGAAGGGGCTAAACCCCTTCGGTCGCTCCAAACAATCGCTCTTTCTGATAAAACCCGCACGATTCCCGGATAATCAGCTCGTCTTTCATGACGAATTTTTTCCGGTCAATTGAGCCGCCTTTTAAAAGCGTTAAAAGCAAATCCGTTGCTTTTTGGCCAATCTCATATTTCGGCTGATCGATCGTCGTCATGTAAGGAGTGAAAAGAGACGCCATCCGCAGGTTATCAAATCCGACGATAGCTATGTCTTCCGGTACGCGGAGACCGTGGTCTTTGACCGCTTTAATTGAGCCAAGCGCCATTTCGTCATTAAACACAAATACAGCCGTCGGACGATCTTCAAGCGCCAGCAGTTTCACCATTTGATTGTAGCCTGAATCCAGTCCATCATCTCCTTCCTGTACCCAGGAAGGATCGATCAGCAGGTCATGGCCCATCATCGCCTGCTTGTAACCGCGCAGCCGGTCCCGGCTTAAGATAATATCCATAGGACCACAAATATGCGCAATCTTCCGGTGTCCGACATTGATCAAGTGCTCGGTTATTTTGCGGGCACTGCTGATGTTGTCAATCGAAACCGTCGGAATATCCAGGCCATCCATATATTCACAAGCAAGAACGATCGGAAACTGGGACGATAATTCTTCCAGGCTGTCCCGATCCATACGGGCGGTTAATAGTACGGCACCGTCTGCCTGTTTTCTATATAAAAGCTCAATATATTCTCTTTCCCGCTCAACCTGATTTTCTGTGTCACCCAAAATAACCTGATAGCCGTTTTGAAGCGCTGTATGCTCAATGCCGCGCAGCACTTCGGAAAAAAACGGACGGGTAATATCTGGCACCACCACTAAAATCGTTTTTGTTTCGCGTGTGCGGAACTGGCTGGCGATCATATGCGGTTTATAGTTTAGTTCGTTAATCACCCGCATTACTTTTTCTTTCGTTTCTTTGCTGACCAAATCTGGCTGGCGAAGCACCCGGGACACAGTAGCCGGAGATACATTCGCCCGTTTGGCCACATCTCTCATTTTCATCATGTTGTTCACCTGCCTTTTCCCTGTTCCGTTCTTATTATCTCTATTATAACGAACTCTCATTATTATGCTTAAATATTGATTCCGTTTTCATTTTCCCCTGCCATTTAAAACTAAACAAAGCGCCTAATACACCAACAGCACCGGAGAAATAAAAGCTTGCTTCTAGTCCAAAATACGTATTTAAAATGCCGGCTAAAAAAGGACCGGCGAACATACCGATAGCGTAAAGAGCCTGGTAGGCTCCCATGGCTGTCGCCCGCTTGGCGTGAGGAATTTCTTCTACAGCCATACCAAGAAAAAGCGGGAATAAAAGGCCAAGGGCAAATCCATTTACGAGCTGCAAAACAATCAAGGCGGCTTTTGTATCCGCGAACGGCATAAGAAGAGTAAAGATTGCTGCGGCAGAAAAAGCGATTTGCAGCGTGCCCCATTTACCCAGCTTCGGAACAAACCAGCTGCCGCTTAACAAGGTAGAAACGGCATGCGGCACCATAAAAGCAAATACAAGAATTGTGATGTCACCCGCCCGCATGCCGGCTGACAGTGCATAATCAGTCGTAAAACCGAACATCGTGGTAAACATGATGCTGTGCGCTAATATGGACAGCATCGATACTTTTAAGAGCATCGGTTCCTTCAGCGCTGTTCCGAGCTCCTTCAGCCGAACCGGCTCCCGTTTTGTTTCTGTTTTTCCTTCTGCTACAAACAGCGAAAGCAGCAGGCCCGCGGCTCCGAAAGCAGCTCCGAACCAGTAAGGTGCATGCCAGCCCCACTCTTCCACGATCCATGCGCTGAGCGCCATCCCGAGGAGCTGGGCAAATACAACGGCAAAAGATAAATGGCCCATGGCCCGGTGCAAATTCCGCTCCGCTGCGTAGCTTGAAAAAAGAATGGTAAAAGCCACCCAGGTGGCGGCAGCGATGCCCGCTAGTGAACGGGACAGGAGCACCCATCCAAGGCTTTCGGTCAGCGCAAAAGCGAGGCAGCTGAACATACTGACTGCCATACCGGCCACAACAAAGCCTTTCCGTTTGTTCCAAAGGTCTGACCCGATACCGATGGGAAGGCGAAACAAAAACTGCATCAGCCCGTAGCTTGCCAAAACGATGCCAATAAAGGTATACGTGCCCCCTATCTGCTCGATATAGGGAGAGAGCATCGGAATATAAATAAAGTGCGAAAACCAAAAAAGAAAAGAAATCAGTAAAAACAATCTTTGATTGCGTTTGTTCACATGCTCACATCCTGCTCTTTGGCTCTTTGAGAAAAAGGAGCCGTCCTATGCAATGGACCAGCTCCTCTCTCTTGATACCAGACAAGCGTATTAGGCTTTGCCGCTCGTGTTAAATTCTCTCATTTTCCCTTTTACAGCGTCCTTTACTGCTTCAATGGCCGGCAGTAAAATCAGCCGCGGCTCGTATACATCCGGGTTTTGGTTTAATGTTTCACGGACAGAGGCGGTCCATGCCTGGATGCTTTCTGTGTTGACATTAATTTTTGCGTGGCCAAGCTCTATGGCGCGCTGAAGCTGATGAAACGGAATGCCGGAGCCGCCGTGCAGGACAAGCGGCACGTCCGTTTTCTCCGAAATTTCTTTCATTTCATCAAAGCCAAGCTGCGGCTCACCCTGATACGGGCCATGAACAGAACCAAGCGCCGCGGCCAGTGCATCAATGCCGGCTTCCTCAACGATTCGGATGCATTCATCCAAATCCGCATATTGAATACCGCCGACCATGCCATCTTCCTGCCCGCCGACTGTGCCGACTTCTGCTTCAACCGTTACCCCTTTTTCCTTTGCATACGCGACGACTTCTTTCGTCATCGCAATATTTTCGTCGATTGGGCTGTGGGAGCCGTCGATCATCACAGACGTATAACCTGCATCAATCGCTTTCTTACAGCGCTCGACGCTCATGCCGTGATCTAAATGAAGCGCAACCGGCACGGTAATGTTTAATTCCTCCATCAGCGCCTTGACCATCGCGGCAATGGTCGTGAAGCCGCCCAAGTAATCCACAAGCCGGTCGGATGAGGCCAAAATAATGGGCGCCCGTTCTTCTTCTGCTGCCTGCAAAAACGCCTGGGCAAATTCCAGTCCGTTAATATTGTACTGGCCGACGGCATAGCCGCCCTGCTTTGCTTTTTGCAGCATGTCTTTCATCGATACTAACATACAATCAGCCCTCGACTTTCTCCGTTAATCCAAGACCTTCTTTCATTTTTTGAAGCATAAGTTTACTTGACCAGTCCGCTTTGTCTTTCCAAGCAAATACAGCGTTTGTTGCGATGCCGTCAAAGTTCATTTCTTTCAGCTTGCGGAAAATTGTATCGAAATCTACTTCTGCTTCACCGATATTCAAATGCTGGTGAACCGTTGCTTCTACTGCCGGCGGGTTCACAATGTAGCGAAGGCCGTCTGATGCCATATGATTGAATGTATCCGCAAATAAAACATGCGTCAGGCGGTCGCCTGCTGAATCAAACATTGGCGCAATATCACCTTTACCATTGTCATAGTAGAACGTATGAGCTGTAGAGTACACAAGGTTAATCCAGTCTTTATCCAATGCACGGATCATATCCATCGCACCGTCATGTGTTTCAATGAAATCATATGGATGCGCCTGAAGGTTCAATTTAATGCCTTCGCGTTCAAAGATTGGCAGCAATTCGTCCATAGAACGGATAAACTGCTCTTCGCATACAACCGGATTGAATTTAGATCCGTTGAATTCACTGTTCATTAAATCTACTTCCAATTCAACCGCTACCTCGATGGCGCGTTTCCAGTTGCGTACGGCTGCCTGGCGGCGGTCTTCGTCTGGACCTGCCCAGTAGTAAAGAGGAAGAAGAGAAGAAATTTGAACGCCTGCATCACGGCAGTAGCGTTTTAAGTTTTTAATTTTTGCGCTGTCTACTTTCGGGTACTTGTAGAATGGGCAGAAATCCTCGCGCGGTGAAAGCTCAATGTAGTCATAACCAAGCTCCGCTGTTTTATCTACCATTTCTCTTAAAGAAAGATCGGCATACATGGTTGGATCAAGTGCTAGTTTCATCAGAAATTCCTCCTGTTTATATGTAATAGTCGAGGAGCCGGCCGAGCCGGCACCATTGTTAGTTTACTGCTGCTGTCTGCTTTTGGTAGAATGCTGGTTTTTCTTCAAGTGCTACATCTTCTTTCTGGCCGGACTGCTGTGCTTTCACACACGCATCAGTTGTCACAGCAGCAATGTAGCCATCCCATGCCGTCGGGCCATTCGGCTCACCTGTTTGTTTAATTGAATCCATAAAGTCCTGCAGCTCTACGTCGTAGGCATCGATAAAGCGGTCTTTCCAGTCAGTCATAATGCTTGTAGAAAGCTTCGCGCTCTTGCGTGTCACGATGCTAGCCGGCTCCGGCAGGTACGCTACGCCGTCCTCACCGATGACTTCACATTGAATATCGTAGCCGTAATGGCAGTTTACAAACACTTCCGCGTTAATGATAATGCCCGAATTTGTTTCCAAAATAATGATTTGTGGATCTTTTAAACCTGCATGAGCACGTGATGATTTTTTCGGGTACAGCACTTGTACAGATTTGTAATCGTCATTGATCAGCCAGTGCAGTACGTCAATTTCATGTACCAATGTGTCGACAACTGCCATTTCTGTTCCGTATGTTTCTGGTACCTCCGGGTTGCGGTGTACGCAGCGCACCATCAATGGATCACCGATTTCGTTTGCGTCAATCGCTTCCTTCAATTGAACATATCCTGGATCATAGCGGCGCATAAATCCTACTTGAACTAGCTTCTTCCCATGTGCCATTTCAGCCTGGACGATTTTCATCGCGCCTTCCGCCGTTGTCGCAAGTGGTTTTTCACAAAATACGTACTTGCCTGCTTCAATGGCGTTTAATACGTTTTGTTCGTGCGCCGGACCCCAGCTTGTAACTAAAACGGCATCTACGTTCGGATCCTGGCAAAGAGCTTTATCATCTTCATGAACAACTGCCTCAAGTCCGTATTGCTCAACGGCTAGTTTTGCAGATTCAAGATTCACATCTGTTACCGCAACGATTTTACCGCCTGCTAAACTGTTTGTAATGCGTTTAATATGTTCGCGGCCAATTGCACCTGTTCCAATTACTCCAAATTTCAATGTCATGATTCATTTCCTCCCTTATATTACCACTTTTATAACGCTTACATCATTAAGCGCGTTTGTTTTCTGTATAGCTTGCTACTGCTGTTTTTTTATAATGATTGCGGAATTTTTGCTCTAATTGTTCAAGCGTAAGCCCTTTCGTTTCTGGAAGGAATTTTGCTACAAATCCAATCGCCAGGACGCCAAGTGCCACAAAAATATAGAATGTTCCAGATAGTCCGACTGTTGAAAGCATGATCGGGAATGACAAGCCGACTAAGAAGTTGACAAGCCATAAGAATAATACAGTTAAGCCCATTCCAAAACCGCGCAATTGCAGCGGGAAAATTTCGGAAAGCATCAGCCAGGTGACTGGTGAAATGGCACCTTGCTGGAATGCAAGGAATGTAACGGTTAAAGTAAGAACAACGTATGGCAAGTTTGGTGAGCCTTCTAGTACGCTTGAGAAAATGGCAATCAACAAAAGGCATACAGTTGTACCGGCAAGTCCTGCCATCAGCATCGGGCGGCGGCCGACTTTGCCTAACAGCCAAATACCGACGAATGTAGCGAGTACGGAAATCGCTCCGTTTGCAATGTTACCTACGAGTGCCGCTTCTGTTGTAAAGCCGGCGTCTTTTAAAATCTCTGTTCCATAGTACATGATCGAGTTTACACCCGTAATCTGCTGCACAACCGCAATACCGACACCAATAAACATAATCCGGCGAATCCACGGTGTGGAAAGATCTTTGAAACCAGCTTGCTTTGTATGTTCTTCCTCAGTAAATGTTGCTTTAATTTCAGCTAGTTCAGTTTTTGCTTCTTGCTCTGAACGAATGCGGCTTAAAACAGCAAGTGCCTCACTGTCTCTTTTCTTAGACACAAGCCAGCGCGGGCTTTCCGGCACTTTCAGCATACCGATGAATAAGAAGATGGCTGGAAGAGCGGCAATCAGCAGCATCACACGCCAGATTCCTTCAACGTGACCGAGTGTTGTACCAAGGATGGCATTTAAAACAAAAGCTAAAAGCTGACCACTAACGATCATCAATTCATTTTGCGTTACGATACGACCACGGCGTGATGCCGGTGACATTTCTGCCAAGTAAGAAGGAACGGTAACGGATGCTCCGCCTACTGCCAGTCCAAGCAAGAAACGAGAAATGATCATAACGGTGACATTTGGTGCAAGTGTACATCCAAGAGTAGCAACTAAGAAAACGACGGCCAGCATTAAAATGTTTTTTCTGCGTCCGTTAATATCCGACAGCCGCCCGCCAAACAAAGCACCAAGTGCGGCACCGAAGAGAAGCGAACTTGCTACAAGACCTTGCGTAGTAGGCGTTAAGCCCAGCTCTTCTGTCATAAAAGGAAGGGCGCCATTTATAACGCCTGTATCATAACCGAAGAGAAGTCCGCCCAGCGTTGAAATAATGATAATCTTACGTAAAAAAGATGATGGGGCTGTGTTTGTGTTCATTGTTCATGCACCTCTTTTTATTTCTCCACGCGTGCAAGCAATGATTCGTCCAAATACCTTCGGGCGATCAATGCATACTCAAGCGGGTGGGCAATGGCTGGGTCCTGTTCTGCTTCAATGACGATCCAGCCTTTGTATCCGTGCTCTTCAAGAAAGCGGAAAGGCTTCCTAAAATCAATGCAACCGTCTCCTGGCACTGTAAACATTCCAGCTAAAAACGATTCTCTAAATGATTTTCCTGGTTGTTTGCATTCGTCCATTACCGACTCTCTAACATCTTTGAAGTGAACATGTTTAATACGATTCATATGTTTTTCAAGAAGCGTCATATAATCGCCATCTGAAGCAAAAATATGGCCTGTATCATATAGAAGGTGGACATGGTTTGAGTCTGTTCCTTCCATTAAACGGTCAACTTCTTCCAGTGTCTGCACACCAGTTCCCATATGATGATGGAAGACAAGCTTTAAGCCATAGCTGTCAGCAATTTTGCCAAGTTCATTCAGCCCTTCGCAAAGGATGGTCCATTCTTCATCGCTAAAGTAAGGCTTTTCGGCAAAAACATTTTTATCAAGGCCCTGTATGCTGTATGTTTGTTCGGAAACCACTGCAACCGCTGCTTCCACTTCTTTTAAATACGCACAGTGGGCATGAAATTCCTGTGATGCTTTTTCAATGCCATCACGAATGATAAAGCTTGAAAACCACTGGCCCGCAATTTTTAAGTTACGCAATGCCAGTTCCTTTTTTAAAACGGCAGGTTCAGGGAAGAAGCCGCCGACTTCTGTCCCTTGAAATCCTGCTACAACGATGTCGCTTAATAAATGAGATAGTGTATTTTCAGCGCCGATTTCTGGAATGTCATCGTTGCGCCAGCCAATTGGAGCAATGCCCCATAAAATATCCTGCATGATGTGCGGGCCTCCTCTTAATACATCTTCGCCGTTTCTAGTTTTTCCGCTCTTGCGGCATAGGCTTTTTGAACGCTTTCAGACTCGGACACTTCAGCGACGCCAACGTTCCACCAGCCATCATAGCCATCCGACATTGTTTTCGGAAGCACTTTCATATCGATCAAAGTGGAAACGGACTGCTTTTTCGCATCTTCAAGTGCTGCTTTCAATTCTTCTACTGTGTTGGCTTTGTATGATTTTGCTCCGTAGGCTTCTGCCACCTTTGCGTAATCGATATTCATAATCTTGTTGTCATGTGTACGGAACTCACAGAAGTATGAACCACTTCCATTATCCATCTGCAGGTTATTAATACATCCATAACCAGAGTTATCAAACAAGAGAATATTGATTTTTTTATCGTACTGAAGCGCTGTTACAAGTTCTGTGTGAAGCATAAGGAAGCTGCCATCTCCAACGGCTGCGTATACTTCACGGTCCGGGTGAGCCAGTTTTGCACCCAGTGCGCCAGCTACTTCGTATCCCATACAGGAATATCCGTATTCCAGGTGGTATGTGTTCGGTACATCAGAATGCCATAAGCGCTGCAGGTCGCCTGGAAGTGATCCGGCTGAACCAATGATGACGCTGTCCGGTGCCACTGCTTCATTTGCCGCAACCAAAGCAGCCGTTTGTGTAAATTCAGTACCCAGCACATCGGCATATTCATTCAGTGTTTCCTGAGAAAATTGATCCTTGATTTCCGGCGTGAAGTTTTCACGATTAAATGTTACGTTCGCCAGACGGTCGCGTTCTGTCAGCCACTCTTCTTTCCATGCTGAAAGCAAGCCGCCATATGCTGTTTCATAGTCTCCCAAAAGAGGTGCCAGCTGCTCAAGCGCCGTTTTCGCATCCGCTACTACTTGGAATCCGTCTAATTTGTATGCCTGCAGACGGCTGACGTTAATATTCAAGAAAGATGTTTTCTCGAAATCAAACGCTGTTTTCGATGATGTTGTAAAATCTGTGTAGCGTGTTCCAACACCGATCACTAAATCTGTATCGCGCGCTACTTTATTTGCAGCCGACGTACCGAGAATACCGACGCCGCCCAGGTTATTTGGAAACGAGACTTCCACTGTTGATTTTCCGGCCTGTGTCTCTACGAGCGGAATATTATGCTTTTCGGAAATTTGTTTTAAAATGTCGCGGGCACCTGAATACCGGGCACCGCCGCCTACAATAATGACGGGCTTTTTGCTTGCTTTAATTCTCTCCGCCGCGCCTTGAATCTCGCGTTCTACCGCTGGCTTGCGGTCCAGATAATGAACGCGTTTTTCGAAGAAACGCTCGTCGTAATCAAACGCTTCCCCTTCCACATCCTGTGCGATGCAGATGGTCGCCGGGCCCGCTTTGGCCGGGTCGGTCATCACTTCAAATGCACGGATGAGCGCGGACATTAACTGTTCTGGGCGTGTTACGCGGTCCCAATAGCGGGAAACCGCCATAAACGCTTCGTTTGTTGTTACCGCTGTGCTGTGTTCATGCTCCAGCTGCTGAAGCACTGGATCAGGCTGGCGCGTCGCAAAGGTATCTGCCGGAAGCAGCAGAACCGGAATGTTGTTCGCAAACGCGGTTCCCGCTGCTGCGATCAAGTTTGCTGATCCCGGGCCGGCAGACGTAGTGACCGCGTAAATTTTACGGCGGAGCATTTCGCGGCTGTAGGCGATTGCCGCTTGAGCCATTCCCTGCTCATTCTTTCCTTGATAGACTTTCAAACGGCCTGGGTCCTGCTCAAGTGCCTGGCCGATTCCGACCACATTGCCATGACCGAAAATGTTAAAGATGCCTTCGACGAAAGGTGTCTCTTCGCCATCAACGTGAATGTACTGCTGATTTAAAAATTTAATTAACGCTTGCGCGGTTGTTAATCGAACTGTTCCCATCATTTGCTCACCTCTTAACGAATCATTTTTTACACATGTACCGCAGCTGCGATCAGCTGCTCAATTTCAGAAGCAACAGGCATCGCATCAGACGAGCTGTGCTTGCTGACCACAATCGATGCGGAAGCACTGCCATATTTCAAAGCGGTTTCAATATCTTTTCCGCTGACAAGTGCGTATAAAAATGCAGATGCATAGGAATCACCTGCGCCGAATGTTTTCAGTACGTTTGTTTTGTACGCCTGAGCACGGAATACTTCTCCTGATTTTGCGTACGCGTATGACCCTTCTACTCCATGCTTGATGACAACAAGATCAGCTGAATGCTTGAATAAGTTTTGAATGGTTTCGTTGTTGTCGCCGCCCTGGATGTTTTCCATTACATCAAATTCATCACGCGTGCCGATAATGATATCGGACTGTTCAGCAACAAGCGAGTAATAAACGGCTGTTTCTTCCGGCGACTGCCATGTGTATGGACGGTAGTCAAGTTCAAACACAATTTTCACGCCGTGTTTTTTCGCCAGGCCGACTGATTTCAAAACCGCTTCTCTAGACGGGCTTTTTGCCAGCGCTGTACCGGATACAAGCAGGATTTTTGCTTTTTGAATGTAGTCTTCGCTTACTTCAGATGGCTCAAGGTATAAGTCTGCCACATCATCACGGTACATCAGGATGCTGCACTCATCCGGGCTTAAAATTTCAGTGAAGGCAAGACCTGTTTTATGCCCTTCTTTATCTACCACCATATTCGATGTGTCCACGCCGACTTCACGCATGTACTTTTCAATGAATCTTCCATGCTGGTCATCGGCAAGCTTGCCGATAAAGCCGACTTTTAAGCCAAGCTTCGCGCTGCCGATCGCGACGTTTGCGGGTGAGCCGCCAACGTATTTCGTAAACGTCATGGTCTCTTCCATCGGCATGTTGTATTCGTTTGCATTTAAGTCGATGCAGGCACGTCCAATTGCGATTACATCAAGTTCTTTTTCATTATTGAATGTATAGTTCATCCTTTTTCACCGCTCCTTTAATTTGGTTAACGTTTTAAAATCCACTCATGGTCTGGATCATTGTAAAATTTCCAAATACGTGTCGGGCCGGCCATGACATTTAAGTAATAAGACTCATAGCCATCTGGTACGCCGACTGGATGGTATCCAGCTGGAACAAGCACAACGTCGCTGTTTTCAACGGTCATCGTTTCATCAATCGACCGGTCATCTGTATACACACGCTGGAACACAAAACCCTGTGGCGGATTCATTTCATGATAGTAAGATTCTTCTAAGAATGACTCATCCGGCAGATTATCCTGGTCATGTTTGTGCGGCGGGTAGCTCGACCAGTTTCCGCTTTCTGTATAAACTTCTACAACAAGCAGGCTGTTTGCGCGCGGGTCGGAATCCGGCAGGATATTGTGAACCATCCGTTTATTACTTAAAATGCCGCGGTTTTCAATGCCGACCTCCGAAGCTTTAATGAGTACAGTCGGCAGCTGCTCCTGGGAAGGGGAATAGCATAGTGCTACCCGGGCAGCCGTTGCGCCTTCTACGTGGAAAGTTTTATCGTTGGAAACATACACGCTGTCTGTCGGCACTTTTTCGAAGACATTTTCACGTGTACCAAGGTTACGGAATTCTTCGCTTCCCTCAGTGACGTGAATCTTGCCTGTCAGGGCGACAATGCAGCATTCTGTTTTATTTAATGATTCAGTGTAAGTGGCGCCGGGAGCCAGATCAATGACTTTAAATCCGACATATTCGAGGGGGGTGTTTTCTTTTGTGACGTCATGGACGAGTGTGACGCCTTCTGCCTGTTCTTTTTTCATTGGTTTTTGAAGCAAGCGGCTCATGTTATGTACCTCCTGATTTTTTCTTGAATAGCCTGCTGCCCGGATGGAGCCGGACAGCCAGGACAAATTCAAGATATTACTTCACGTAGCGTGCAGTGACCATTTTCTTGCGTGTAAAGAATTCAACCCCATCTTTACCATTCGCATGAAGATCGCCGTAAAATGAATTTTTGTAGCCTGAGAATGGGAAGAATGCCATCGGCGCTGGCACCCCAACGTTAATGCCCAGCATGCCTGCGTGGATTGTTTCACGGAACTGGCGTACCGCTGCTGCGCTGTCTGTGTACAGGCAGGCACCATTCGCAAGTGTAGAAGCATTCGCTGTCTCCACACCTTCTGCTAAGTCTTTTACACGAATGACTGAAAGAACGGGTGCAAAGATTTCATCCTGCCAAATCGTCATCTCCTGTGTCACGTTGTCGAAGATGGTTGCGCCAAGGAAGTATCCATCTCCTTTTGCGGCTTCGTCTTCGCGGCCGTCACGCACAAGCGTGGCACCCTGCTCGATACCAGCTTCAATGTAGCCGATTGTACGCTGTTTCGCATTTTCGCGGATGATTGGGCCAAGGAATACGCCATCATCTAAACCGTTGCCAATTTGGATGTTGTCGGCTGCTTCTTTTAGTTTTGCGATAAACTCATCGGCAATGCTTTCTTCTACTGCTACAACGGCTGCAGCCATGCAGCGCTCACCCGCTGAACCAAAGGCTGCGGCTGTTACTTCTTTTGCAGCCAGGTCAAGATTTGCATCTGCCAGCACGATGGAGTGGTTTTTCGCCCCTGCAAGCGCCTGTACGCGTTTCAAGTTCGCTGCTCCTGTTTTATATACGTATTCTGCAACTGGCTGTGAGCCAACAAATGAGATGGCTTTCACTTCTGGGTGCTCAAGAAGACCGTTTAC
>NZ_JAVJNG010000120.1:0-276 GCF_038806185.1 Domibacillus sp. 8LH
GTTCAACATGGGGTTCGACAGGATGTGGAGCGCAAGGGCCGCGAATTCGGTCGGCCGGCCGAGCCGCGAGGGGAAGGGCACCGCCGCGCCGAGGCTCTCCTGCGCGGCCTCGGGCAGGCCCTTCAGCATCGCGGTCTCGAAGATGCCGGGGGCGATGGCGCAGACCCGGATGCCGAGCGGGGCGAGTTCGCGCGCGGCGGGCAGGGTGAGGCCCACGATGCCCCCCTTCGAGGCGGCATAGGCGGTCTGGCCGATCTGCCCCTCCCAGGCCGCCAC
>NZ_JAVJNG010000121.1:0-276 GCF_038806185.1 Domibacillus sp. 8LH
GTTTGAAAGAACCCTTTTGGAATTAGATGAAGTTAAAACAGGAGAAAACGAAGGACAGTTAACCAAGAAGCAATTAGGAACCCCGGGAGAATACATGGCGCTCATTACAGTTCGCTTGTCTGATGGCACCACGGAAAGCTATCAGACAGACTTAATGTTTAGAAAATAAACGGTGAAAGGTGAATTCCTTTCATCGTTCACAAAAATGTCACTTAATAGTCACAGAATTTCCTATATAATGGAGGGGAAGCTTTATGGAAGACGTAACCCTTATAC
>NZ_JAVJNG010000122.1:0-276 GCF_038806185.1 Domibacillus sp. 8LH
CGCTCAGCCACAAGATGCTTTAATAAATATCACCAAACCGGAGCAATTAGGTGGTGCATTAGCACAAGCACTCACTTTAAGCGATGAGCAGCAACTAAAAATTAATCAGTATATAACCCAAGTACATCCATTTACTGATGGCAATAGTGCTCAACTCGTACTGGCTGCAACCGCACACGTTATTGAAGCGGGAGTTATGCAAAAGCCACTTAATCTACTGCGCCGATACAAAATCCGAAAAGCGCTCAACTATATGAAGTTAAAGTAAGTCGAAGG
>NZ_JAVJNG010000123.1:0-276 GCF_038806185.1 Domibacillus sp. 8LH
GTACACGCCGATCACGCACGACTGGGGCTGGCGCGAACTGCTGCTGCCGCAGGCGCTGCGCGGCATCGGCCAGCAGTTCAGCGTGCCGCCGATCGTAACGATGGCGCTCGGCTCGCTCCCGCAGTCGCGCCTGAAATCGGCGAGCGGCCTGTTCAACCTGATGCGTAATCTCGGCGGGGCGATCGGCATCGCGGTGAGTGCGACGATGCTCAACGACCGGCTGAACTTTCACTACCTGCGCCTGAACGAGCACGTGAGCGCCGGCCAGCCGCAGGT
>NZ_JAVJNG010000124.1:0-275 GCF_038806185.1 Domibacillus sp. 8LH
CTCTACGCGGAACGCGAAGGCATCGAGAACCAGACGCTCGTCGCGGTCACGTCCGGCGCGAACATGAACTTCGACCGGATGCGCTTCGTCGCCGAGCGCGCGGAAGTGGGTGAAGCGCGCGAAGCCGTGTTCGCGGTCACGATCCCCGAGGAGCGCGGCAGCTTCAAGCGCTTCTGCTCGCTCGTCGGCGACCGCAACGTCACCGAGTTCAACTACCGGATCGCCGATGCGCAGGCCGCGCACATCTTCGTCGGCGTGCAGATCAAGCGCCGCGG
>NZ_JAVJNG010000125.1:0-275 GCF_038806185.1 Domibacillus sp. 8LH
GTGGAAGCGAATAAGGAAAGGGCATACCGCCTACTAGGGAAATTACCTGCCATTACGGTAAACAGTTATCGGCTAATCAATGGGCAAAAGGCAGTGCAGCCAGATCAGGATTTATCCTATAGTGCTAATTTCCTTTACATGATAACAGGGGAAAAGCCGGAGCCATGGCAAACGAAAATATTTGATCGTTCCCTTCTATTATATAGTGAGCATGAAATGCCAAATTCAACATTTACCGCAAGAGTTATTGCGTCTACAAACGCTGACCGTTATGG
>NZ_JAVJNG010000126.1:0-275 GCF_038806185.1 Domibacillus sp. 8LH
CTTGAACGCCTTGCAGAAGTAATTCGAATCTTGATAGGCGAGATCGAGTGCCACATTGACGATCGGCAGGTCCGACGAGGCGAGAAGCGCCTTAGCGCGGTCTATCCGGCGCATCTTCAGATAGGCGATGAAGGTCATGTTCATCTGCTTGTGGAACAGACGGCTGAGATAGCACGGGCTGACATGTGCCTGCTCGGCGGCGTCTTCCAGCGTCACCGATTTGTGCAGGTTCCGCTCGATGTAGTTGCGCACCGTCTCGACGCGGGCCGCGGTCG
>NZ_JAVJNG010000127.1:0-275 GCF_038806185.1 Domibacillus sp. 8LH
GTCTTGATACCAAAGCATTTTTCCTATTTCTTGAAAATCCTTTCCCTCTGATGACAACACGCTTAATGTATTACTATCATTTGCCCATGAAGCCGTCGGAGTGGCTAAAAAGCTAACCCACTTTCCGTCATAGCTCCATTTAAAGTTCTCTGCTGAAATAGCAAAGATACCTTGATTTTTTGTTTGAATGGTATAAAAAGGTTCCATTTTCTCTTCAGAAAGATTCGCATCTACCGGAACCTTATAAAGTGGAATTGGTCCCCACCCAGTAGGAC
>NZ_JAVJNG010000128.1:0-274 GCF_038806185.1 Domibacillus sp. 8LH
ATGGTGACCCCTACGGGATTCGAACCCGTGTTACCGCCGTGAAAGGGCGGTGTCTTAACCGCTTGACCAAGGGGCCTATCTATTAAACTTTTAAGTGGCTTACAAAAGTAAGCTTCCAACCGGGCTCGAACCGGTGACCTCTTCCTTACCATGGAAGCACTCTACCTGCTGAGCTATGGAAGCAAAGCAATAAAGCAATGGCTCCGCAGGCAAGACTCGAACTTGCGACCGATCGGTTAACAGCCGATTGCTCTACCACTGAGCTACTGCGGAA
>NZ_JAVJNG010000129.1:0-274 GCF_038806185.1 Domibacillus sp. 8LH
GTACCAACCTGAAAATTGAAATATGTTACGATACAATACAAAAAGCGCTAAATAGATACCTAATGCACCTATCCACTTATAGTTCTGAATTCCCTCATAAACACTGTAAATAGTATTTAATACTTCCCATATAAATCCACCGAGCAGTATAAAAATAAAAATAATCCTTAACAATTCCAGTATTACTCGCATTAGTGCTCACTCCTTATTCGGTACATCCTTCGTCTCCAATATGACAGTCCATTAGAGTGGCGGTTAAAATAAAGACATGTTC